>NZ_LJHP01000007.1:0-13076 GCF_001295965.1 Blastomonas sp. AAP25 | reverse complement strand
CAATACTACGCTACGTCACCCCAAGCGACTCTCCCGCGAAGCGGGTTCGTGCTCTGGGTCGAGAGCCGCCAACTGCTAAGTGGCAGATGCAACGGCAGCTTTCCAACACCTCGTGTCTGGAACCCGCCATTCAGACATCGACACCGAAGCGATAACTGGCTGCAGCAATCAGGCCATGGACGCGGCTTCCTTGATGGCGCGCCGGATGCTCATATAGGTCGCGCAACGACACAGATTGCCGCTCATTGCCTCGTCGATGGCAGCGTCATCCGGGGTCGGATTGTCCCGCAGCAGAGCGGTCGCCGCCATGATCTGGCCGGACTGGCAATAGCCGCACTGGGGCACATCATTGGCAATCCATGCCTTGCGAATGGCATCGGCTGCGCCGCCTTCAACGCCCTCGATCGTCGTGATCTTGGCGCCGTCGAGCGAATCGTGCGGGGTGATGCAGGCGCGGGTCGGTTGACCGTCGACATGCACGGTGCAGGCTCCGCATTGTGCGACCCCGCAACCGAACTTGGTGCCGGTCATCTGCAGGTGGTCGCGCAGCACCCACAACAGCGGAGTGCCCGGCGCAGCATCGACGGTTTCGGATTTGCCGTTGATCTTCAGGGTAATGGCCATGCTTGCCTCCTTGTCCCTACGCGGTCGGCCGTGCGGGCAGGATGAGCTTGCTGCCCTCTGGCCCGATGAACGGCAGCGTGCGCAGCCGGTGTCCGGTCGCGGCGAATATCGCATTGGCGAGCGCAGGCGCGGCCGGCGGCGTTGGGGGTTCACCGACCCCGCCGGGGGGCGCGTTTGACGCGATGATCTCCACCTTGAACTCCCGCGGTGCCTCGCCCATCCGCATCAGCCGCCAGCTCGGGAAATTGTCCTGTACGACTGCGCCGTTCTTCGCGGTGATCGCGCCGTAAAGCGCGTTCGACAGACCGTAGATCGTGCCGCCTTCCATCTGTGCGCGCACATGGCGGGGGTTGATCACGGTTCCCGCATCCACTGCAAGCCACACGCCCGGAATGCGGATCGTGCCGTCAGCGCCCACCGCCACTTCGACCACCGTGGCAACATAGGTGAGAAACGAGCGGTGAACCGCAATCCCCAGGCCCCGGCCTTTGGGCAGTTTGCGTCCCCATTTGGCCATGGCCGCAGCCTTTTCCGCGACGTGCCGCAAGCGACCGGTATCGATCGGATAATCGTCGAGCGAAGCACCGTAATTGCCGTATTCGGCGCCTTCGGTGCCCGGGTCCAGCTTGCGCGCCGGGCCGATCAGCTCGAGCAGATAGTCCTTCTGATCGCGCCCGGCGGCATAAGCGAGTTCGGCAGCGAAGCTCTGCACCGCAAAGGCGTGGTAGATGTTGGCGACCGAGCGCAGCCAGCCGATGCGGACATGGGCCTTGGCATCGCCCGATTCGACCTGCAGGTTGGGCATGGCGAACGGCACATCCGTCGCGCCCATGCTCAACTCGCCGTCGCTCGGCTCGTTCACCGCATTGTCGAAGGTCGAGCTGATCGGCGGAAAGACCGTGCGATGCAGCCACGCGGTGCATGTGCCGTCCATGTCGAGCCCCGCCTCACAATATTGCGCGCTGACCGAGTGATAATAGCCATGCTGCACATCATCTTCGCGTGTCCAGGTTACCTTGACCGGCTTGCCGACCTCGCGCGCGATCAATGCCGCCTCGATCACGAAATCGGGCTTCGACTTGCGCCCGAAGGCCCCGCCCAGCCAGGTCGGTGTGACCTTGATGTTCTCCTTGTCGATCCCCAGCGCCTTGGCGAGCGTATCGCGCGTGCCTTGCGGGTCCTGCACGCAGGCCCAGCATTCGAGCCGGTCGCCGTCCCACTCTGCGGTCGCGCTCGGCGGCTCCATCGGCGACTGGTTGAGGTGCGGCGCGTAATATTCCGCCGTGACCCTTGTTTTCGCCGAAGCGAGCGCTGCCGCCACATCGCCGCGCGCGCGGCGCACCTTGCCACTGCTGCGTGCCGTGGCCAGCAACTGCTGGGCATAGCGTTCCGAATCATAGCCGGCATTGGGGCCGTCCTGCCAAGCGATCTCCAGCGCGCGGCGTCCTTCAATTGCGGCCCAGGTATCGCGCGCGACCACCGCCACGCCGCCCAGTGCCTGGAAGTCGGCTGGCGGCTTGGCATCGGGCAGGCGCACGGTGCTCAGCACACCTGCGACCGCGCGCGCTTTCGTGTCGTCGACGCTGCCGACCCGGCCGAACAGCTGCGGCGGCCGGGCGACCACCGCATGGACCATACCCGGACGCTGAACATCGATCCCGTAGGTGCTCTGCCCCGTGACGATGCGCGGCACCGTCAGCGAGGGAATTTCGCTGTTGATGTAGCGCCATTCCTTGGGGGTCTTGAGCTTGATATCGGCCTCGGCGGGTATCTCGAGCCGCCCGGCCAGTTCGGCCAGATTGCCATAGGACAAAGTGTCGCTGTTCTGCGTATTGCTGACCAGTCCGCCCTTGGCCGAGCACTGATCCTGCGGCAGTTTCCAATAGAGCGCCGCGGCAGCGACCAGCATCTGGCGCATAGCGGCTCCAGCGACCCGCAACCGGTGGAAATTGAAACGCACCGAGCGCGAACCATCGGTGTTCTGGTCGCCATAGCGCTCGTGCCCTTCGGCCTGAACGATCTCGACCTTGGCCCAGTCGGCCTCGAGCTCATCGGCCACGATCTGCGCCATCGAGGTCCAGACCTGCTGACCCATCTCCGAACGGTGGCAGGTGATCTTGACCGCACCATCCTTGTCGATCGCGATCCAGAGCGCCGGCGTGGCGTCGCCGCCATTCACTTCGGTCAGCGGGCTGGGCCCGGCATCGGGCAGATCGAAGGCGCCCGCGTCGATCTTGGGCTCGACATAGCTCGAGCATCCTGCCAGCGCCACGCCGAGGACGAAAAGCCCCGTCCCGCCAACAAAGGCGCGGCGGCTCAGATTGACATAGGGGCTGGACTCATCACTCGCACCGCCCGTCTGTTGGGCAGGAATGATACCGAGATCGCGCATCAACATCGGCGTTTTTCCTTCAGCCAAATCGCAACGTCGCGTCCGGCCAGATGATGTTGATCGACGCAAAGCCAGATGGCAACAGTGCTTGGTCAGATATCGCACCATAACACTCGCTTCAGGTTGATCGGCATCGATGAATGACCTTGCCAGCGAATGCACGGTCAGGTCGGGTCGGTGGACACCTGTCGCAAGGACCTGAAGCGCGGGGCTGGATAATGCGGCGTTGGCGACCGGCCCGACCTCGCCTCACCTTGCCAAAAGCTGCCATTCGCATTCTCTCCCAGTCATCGGTCAGAGCATAGCTGGTGCGCTGCCCCGAAAGCGGGATGAGGCTCAAGCAGCGCGGCACGATGCGTGACAATTGGCGTCGCCAGTACACCACCAGGCATTGCTGCCGGATCATGCGTGCATAATGCCATCGCGACCCCGTGCCGAAATACGCGGCTGGCGAAGGCCCTGGTACGCACCGCCGTTTCGCGCTTGCCCGCCTTTTCGATCTTTTTGAGCACAGCCAACAGCTCTGCGGGCTCAACCGCGTCGATAGGACGAGGACCGATGGTTGGCGTCAAATGCAAGAGATGTCAGCGTGCTTTCTCGATGGTGACCTCCGCCTTTTGGCTGGCAACAAACCGAACTGCAATCAGGTTCTCTGCAACCGACTGAAAGCTGTTGTCAGCCGACAGGCGCGCCCTGATCTTCTCCATTTTGCGGGAATGCAGCGGATCGTCGCCTGCCCTGATCATTTTGCGGACATCGTCACGGCGTTCGCGTGCGTCGGCTAGCGACACCTCAGGCCAGCTTCCAGGCGACAACCTCTTTCGGATCCGTGAACCTGTATTTCACGAACCAGTGCTTCGAACCGTTCGACCGAATCTCAAGATAGAGGCCTTTGTCGTCGGACTTGCGGTAGACGGTATCAATCGGCTGAAACCCTCTGATTTCTGCGGCTTTGAGAGACATTTGGGGGCACCCCGCTTTTTCCTGTCGCAGTGCCCCCAATTGTGCCCCCAAATTAACGAAATCTGGGGGAAAATCTGGAACAAAGCGAGATTCCAGTCACGAACAAAATAGCTCGAAACGCTCAGAAAATCAACGTTTTGGGACGCTTTGGGAAGGGGTGGTGGTGCCGCTTACGTGACTCGAACACGTGACCCCATCATTACGAATGATGTGCTCTACCAACTGAGCTAAAGCGGCGCTGGGCTCGGCGGGTGCCGGCCGGTGTGCGGGTGTGCCGTTAACAGCAGCTTGGGCCGGATGCAAGCCGCGTTCGCAGCTGCATTCCCGGCCGTCTTGGATGGCCTCTGCGCGACAGCGCCGGTACTGCTGCGGGCTGAGCGCGGTCTGGCGGCAGGTTGCGCGAAATGTGACCGCGCGGTTAACCCTAGCTTTACTCCCTTGCGGCACATTGCAGGTCTGAAAAACTGGTTGGGACCGATCAATGGATACTCTGCGCGGATATCGCGATGGCATGAACGGCCATGACGACGCAGACGACGCACTGTCTGCGTCGGCAGCCGCCGAAACCGATGACGAAGCGCTGATGGACCCGCCCCAGTCCTTTGGCAGCGATGAGCGGCGCATGCATGTGCGCGCCTACAACTATTGGGCCAAGCTGCTGGGAAACCGCGTATTTCCGTCAATCGAGGATCTTGATCCGGAGAATATCGAGGACTTCGGTCCCAACAGCGTGCTGCTCGATTTCACTTCCGGAATCGAAAATCCCGCCATCCCGTTCATCGGCAAGGCGCTGCGTGACGAGTGCAATCTCGACGATGCCGTCGCCTATCTCGACGAGGTCCCCGGCCGCTCGCTGCTGTCGCGAATCACCGACCATTACATGCAGATCCTGGCCAACCAGGCGCCGATCGGATTCGAGGCGGAATATATCAACGATCGCGGCTCGACGATCATGTACCGCGGCATCCTACTGCCCTTTTCCACCGACGATGACAGCATCGACTTTGTCTATGGCGTGATCAACTGGAAGGAACTGGCAGACAAGACGCTGACCGAAGAGCTGATCCTGCAGATCGACGAAGCGGTCAAGCAGGCGCCGCGCAAGCCCGCGCTGCCGGTGTGGGAGGACGATCCCGCGCAGAGCCTCGCCCCGGGCGAACTGGACCTGGGCGCGTTCGAAGAGCCGCTGCCGCTCGATGGCTACACGCTGTTTGCCGATCTGGACGATGGCCTGGCCGAGGTCGGCTTTGGCGGCTCGGCAGATGCGCAGATCGCCAATGCCTTCCCCGCGGTCGACATGCCCGGCGGCGATGCGGCGCTTGCCGATCTGCTGGACTATGCCCGCGCGCATGTCGAGGCGGCGCTGGCCACCGAGGAACGCTCGCGCAGCTCGCTATATGCCGCGATCGGCCGTGCCTATGACTTTGCCATCGCCGCGCGCGGTCGTCCGGACGATTATGCCGAACTGCTCAGCGAAAGCGGACTTTCCGCGCAGGCGCGCGCGCCGATGACGCCGCTGGTCAAGCTGGTCTTCGGTGCGCAGTACGACAAGACGCGGCTGGCCGAATATGCCTGCGTGCTCAGCCATGCGATGCGCCGCGATATTCCGCGCGGCGGCCTTGCCGAGATGCTGGCGCAGCAGCCCGGCGGTCTCAAGGCGATCGTGCAGCAGGAACGCAAGGCGCGCCGCGCCAAGGACGACGGCACAGGCGATGCCGGCCGCAAGCTGGAAACCCGCCAGCGGCTGCGCACCAGTGCGCCGACGCCGCTCGCCGCGCTGGATATCGGCGATGCGGAGTTCGTTGTGCTGGTGGCTCGGCGCGACGAGGCCGGCGCCCTTGGCATCGTCGGGATGGTGGGCGAGGACGACCCGCTGGCCGACAAGGTGATGCGCCGCGTCGCCCGATAGGCACGCGGGCTCGCCATGCGGACGCCGCAACATTTAATCGACTGACCGAAAGAAAATTACGCGCATTTGCCCGTCCCCCCGTGCTGTGCGCTTGAGAACCAGCGTTGATTGGCGCATAAGCCGCAGGCAGCAGACCCGGCAGAGATGCGGCAATACAGCGCGCACGCGGGCACGAGGAACACATGGCCGAAACCCCGATTGCAGCGTCCGGTGCGGACGCGGGCTCCAGCGTATCTTCCAATGCCACCCCCCTGATCGATCCCCAGCAGCACGCCAGATTGCGCGCGGTGCTGGCCGACGCATTCCTCAAGGGCGCGCTGCCCGGAGAGAATGAGGGATTTGACGACGCGGCGTGCAGCGAGGCGGCCGATTTCGCGCTGCGCGCGATGGCCCGTCGCCCGTCTTCCGACACCGTGCTGACGATCGAATCGATCCCCGGCCAGACCGGCCACCGCCACATGCGGCTGGCGATCATCAACGACGACATGCCGTTTCTGGTCGATTCGATTGCCGCGGCGATCTCGCGCTTCGGCCTGGCAATCGACCGGGTGATCCACCCCGTGGTCGCGCTGCGCCGCGATGCCGATGGGCTGCTCAGCGAAATCTATACCGACGAGGCTCCGGGCGAACGCCGCGAATCGGTGGTCTATCTTGAAGTCGAGCGCGCCGATGCCCGGCAGCGAAAGGCGCTGGAAACCGCGCTTATGGGCGCGATGGCGGACGTCCGCGCGGCGGTGACCGACTGGCCGATGCTGCAGGCGGCGATGGCCGCCGATGCCGCCGCGATGGCCGATGGCGAGGGCGCGGCGCTGCTGCGCTGGTTCCTCGACCGCAACATGACCCAGCTGGCGCATCTGCGCTATCGCCGCGATGGCAGCGCCGAGGCGCCGCTCGGCATCGCGCGGATCAACGACCAGCCGCTGCTCGCGGCGCATTCGTTCGATCAGGCCTTTGCGTGGTTCGAAAGCGGCAAGGCCGCGCCGCTGATCATCAAGTCCAACTTCATCTCCACAGTGCACCGCCGCGCGCCGCTGGACCTCGTCATCCTTCCGATCTGGGAGGATGGCCGCGTCGCCGCGTTGTCGGTGCATGGCGGCATATGGACCAGCGCCGCGCTTGCCGCCGCGCCCGAGCGCGTCCCCGTGCTGCGCGCGCATCTCAAGCTGCTGATGGACAAGTTCGGCTTTTCGCCCAACGGCCATGCCGGCAAGGCGCTGTCGCATGCGCTCACCGCGCTGCCGCACGACCTGCTGATTGCGTTCAGCCTCGAAAACCTGGAGCGCGTCGCGCTCACCGCGATGTCGCTCGCCGACCGCCCCCGCTCCAAGCTGGTGACGGTGCAATCCTCGCTCAGGCGCCACCTGTTCGTGTTCGCCTGGCTGCCGCGCGACGAGGTCTCCACCGGCCGCCGCGAGGCGATCGAGCGGATGGTGCTCGAAGCATCGGGCGGCAAGACGCTGAGCTGGTCGATCTCGCTTGAGGACGGCGAGATCGCGCTGATCCGCTATGTCATCGACATGCGCGACGGGGCCGCCGCGGTCGATGACGCCGCGCTCGATTCGGCGCTGCGCGCGATGGTGCGCGGCTGGGAACCTTCGGTCGAGGAAGCGCTGATCGCGCTGGGCGAGGACAGCCGCGCCGCAGCGCTCGCCAGCCGCTATGCACCGCAGTTCCCGATGGCCTATCGCAGCGATTGCGGACCCAAGGAGGCCGCGCTCGATATCGTCCGGCTGCGCGATCTGGACAGCCCGGAGCGCCACGGCGCGCGCCTGTACCGCCGCGCCGACGATGCTGCGCAGCATCTGCGGCTCAAGCTCTACAGCCTCACCGGCGCGATTCCGCTGTCGCAGACCGTGCCCGCGCTGGAGAATTTCGGCTTCGACGTGCTGGAAGAGGTGCCCACCGCGCTCGGCGCGGACGATAGCGGCCATATCCACGATTTCCTGCTGCATCTGCGCGGAACCGGCGATGCCGAATCGCTGATGCTGCGCGCGGGCGCGATCGAGGCGGCGATTTCGGGAACGCTCGAAGGCAAGGCGGAGAACGATCCGTTCAACCGGCTGATCGCCGCCACCGGGCTTGAGCAGCGCGCGGTGATCTGGCTGCGCGCCTGGTATCGCTATCTGCGCCAGGCGGGGCTGCCCTATGGCATTGGCACCGTGGTCGATGCGCTGCATGATGCGCCCGACATCGCGCATGCGCTGATCGCGCTGTTCATCGCGCGGCACGATCCGGCGTTCACCGGGGACCGCGAGGCGGCAACCCAGGCGAACCTCGCCGCGATCACCAGCGGGCTGACCCAGGTCTCCGCGATCGACGACGACCGGCTGCTGCGCATGGTGCGCGCGCTGGTGATGGCGATCCTGCGCACCAATGCCTTTGCGCCTGCCGCAAGCCTGGCGATGGTGATGAAGATCGACAGTGCCAAGGTCCCGGGCCTGCCCGCGCCCCTGCCGTGGCGCGAGATGTTCGTCTATTCGCCTCAGGTCGAGGGCATCCATCTGCGCGCCGGCCCCGTGGCGCGTGGCGGGCTGCGCTGGTCCGACCGGCGCGATGACTTCCGCACCGAGGTACTCGGCCTGATGAAGGCACAGCGCGTCAAGAACGCGGTGATCGTGCCGACCGGCGCCAAGGGCGGGTTCTTCCCCAAGCAGCTTCCGGATCCCGCGACCGACCGCGAAGGCTGGCTCACCGGCGGCAAGGACGCCTACAAGACCTTCATCCGCACATTGCTGTCGATCACCGACAACATCGTCGACGGCAAGGTGGTGCACCCTGCGCAGGTCGTGGTGCATGATGGCGAGGACCCGTATTTCGTTGTCGCCGCCGACAAGGGCACCGCGACCTTCTCCGACACCGCCAATGCCATCGCCGCCGAGTTCGACTTCTGGCTGGGCGATGCGTTCGCCTCGGGCGGAAGCCAGGGCTATGACCACAAGGCGATGGGCATCACCGCCAAGGGTGGCTGGGTCTCGGTCCAGCGCCACTTTGCCGAAATGGGCGTCGATGTGCAGTCCGATCCGGTGCGCGTCGCAGGCTGCGGCGACATGTCGGGCGACGTGTTCGGCAACGGCATGCTGCTGTCGAAATCGATCAAACTGGTCGCAGCGTTCGACCATCGCCACATCTTCCTCGATCCCGACCCCGACGCAGCCGCAAGCTGGGCCGAGCGCCAGCGGATGTTCGCCCTGCCCCGGTCGAGCTGGGACGATTACGAAAAGGCATTGATCTCCAAGGGCGGCGGCGTCTTCCCGCGTGCGATGAAATCGATCCCGCTGACCGCCGAGGTCAAGGCGATGCTGGGGCTCGAGGGCGACGAGATCGAACCGGCCGCGCTGATCTCCGCGATCTTGCGCGCCGAGGTCGATCTGCTGTGGTTCGGCGGCATCGGCACCTACATCAAGGCCGCGTCAGAGAACAACATCGACGTCGGCGATCCCTCCAACGACCAGCTTCGCATCAACGCCGAGCAGTTGCGCTGCAAGGTTGTCGGCGAAGGCGCCAACCTCGGCGTCACCCAGGCCGCGCGCATCGCCTTCTCGATGCTGGGCGGACGGATCAACACCGATTTCATCGACAATTCCGCGGGCGTCGATTGCTCGGACAACGAGGTCAACATCAAGATCGGCCTCGCTGCTGTCATGCGCGCCGGGCTGCTCGACGAGCCTTCGCGCAACGCGCTGCTCGCCTCGATGACCGACGATGTCTCGATGCTGGTGCTCGAGGACAACCGACTGCAGGCGCTGGGTCTCTCCATCGCCGAGCGTGCTGGGGTCAAGGCCCTGCCCTCGTATATCCGGCTGATCGAGCATTTCGAGGAACAGGGCCGGCTCGACCGCAAGGTCGAGGGGCTAGCCGACAATGCCACGCTCAAGCGCCGCGCGCAGGAGGGCCATGGCCTCACCCGGCCCGAGCTCGCCGTCGTGCTCTCCACTGCCAAGCTGACGCTGCAGGACGCGATCGAACGCATTCCGCTCGCCGATGATCCCACGATGCGGCCCGAGCTGCTCGCCGCCTTCCCGCCGCAGATGCGCGAGGCCTATGGCGATGTTCTGATGCAGCACCAGCTGCGCGGCGAGATCATCGCCACCAAGCTGGCCAACCGCATGATCAACCGGCTGGGGCTGATCCACCCGTTCGAGCTGGCCGAGGAGGAAGGCTGCACGCTGGGCGATGTCGCCTGCGCCTTCATCGCGGCCGAACGGCTGTTCGCGCTCCCTGCGATCTGGGCCGAGTTCGACCATGCCGAGATGGACGAGCAGGTTCGCCTGATGCTGTTCGATGCCACCGCCAACATCGTGCGGGTCCACATCGCGGATGTGCTGCGCGCCAGCGCTGACGGCCTGATGCCCGGCGCGATCGTCGCCGCGCTCAAGCCCGGGGTGGATGCGCTGATCGCGCAGATGGACAATCTGCTCAATGCCGAAGCGCGGCTGCAGGCGGCGCGTCAGGCGCAGGATCTGGTCGGCCAGGGCGCATCCTCCGTCCACGCCGCGCACATCGTGCGGCTGACCGGGCTGGACGGCGCGGCGGGGCTTGCCAATCTGGCCAGCACCAGCGCCACCGACCCGATGCTGCTCACCCAGGCCTTTGCCGATCTGGGCGCGACGTTGGGGCTCGACTGGACGCAGATGACCGCCGCGCGCATGTCGCCCAGCGATCCGTGGGAGCGGCTGCTGGTCTCGGGCCTCGCGCGCGATTTCCAGCAGATGCGGCTCGATTTCCTCCAGCGCGCCAAGGGCAGCGATCCGCAGGATTATGTCGCAGGCTGGACCGAGGCCAACCTGCCCCGCATCAAGCAGTTCCGCACCCTGGTCGACCGCGCCCGCATGGACGCCGCCCCCAGCGTCGCCATGCTGGCTCAGATCGCCAGCCAGGCGCGGATATTGCTCGCGCGGTAAGGGGCGAGGCTCATGCAGCCAGAAAAAAAGGGCCGGTGCATCGCTGCACCGGCCCTTTTTTGTTTTTGCGCCGAGGAAGAAGCTTACGCGGCTTCCTTCTTCCGGCTCTGCTTCTTGCGCTCGTTCGGATCGAGGAAGCGCTTGCGCAGACGGATGTTCTTGGGGGTCACTTCCACCATTTCATCGTCGTCGATGTACGCGATGGCCTGTTCCAGGCTCATCATGCGCGGCGGGGTGAGGCGGATGGCGTCGTCCTTGCCGGTCGAACGGAAGTTCGTCAGCTGCTTCGACTTCATCGGGTTGACTTCAAGGTCATCGGGCTTGGCGTTCTCGCCGATGATCATGCCTTCATAGACCGGCACGCCCGATCCGAGGAACAGCACGCCGCGCTCTTCCAGAGCGTTCAGCGCATAGCCCACGGTGTCGCCGGTGCCGTTCGAGATCAGCACGCCGAGCTGGCGACCGGTGATCTGGCCCTTGTAGGGACCATACTTTTCGAACAGCCGGTTCATGATGCCGGTGCCGCGGGTGTCCGACAGGAACTCGCCGTGATAGCCGATCAGGCCGCGCGATGGTGCGCTGAAGGTGATGCGGGTCTTGCCGCCGCCCGAGGGGCGCATGTCGGTCATCTCGGCCTTGCGCTGCGCCATCTTCTCGACGACCGTGCCCGAATGCTCGTCATCCACGTCGATGACGACGGTTTCGTAAGGCTCGGTGCGCGAGCCGCTTTCGTCTTCGCCGAACAGCACGCGCGGACGCGAGATGCCGAGCTCGAAGCCTTCGCGGCGCATCGTCTCGATGAGCACGCCCAGCTGCAGTTCGCCGCGACCGGCAACCTCGAAGCTGTCCTTGTCCGCCGATTCGGTGATCTTGATCGCGACGTTCGATTCGGCTTCGCGCATCAGGCGATCGCGGATCATGCGGCTGGTCACCTTGGTGCCCTCGCGGCCCGCAAACGGGCTGTCGTTCACCGCAAAGCGCATCGACAGGGTCGGCGGATCGATCGGCTGCGCGTGCAGCGGCTCGGTCACGGTCGGCTCGCAGATGGTGTTGGCAACGGTCGCGGTGGTCAGGCCCGCGATCGAGATGATGTCGCCGGCATTGGCGACGTCGACGGGAACGCGCTCAAGACCGCGGAACGCCATGATCTTGGATGCACGACCGGTCTCGACGATGTTGCCATCGGGATCGAGCGCGTGGATCTGCTGGTTGGTCTTGACCGAACCCGAGAACACCAGACCGGTGAGGATACGGCCAAGGAAGTTGTCGCGGTCGAGCAGGGTGACGAGGAACTTGAACGGACCATCGGGATCCGCCGACGGTGCGGGGACATGCTCGACGATCTTCTTGAACAAGGGCTCGAGTGTGCCTTCGCGCACTTCGGGCGTGTCGCCGCAATAGCCGTTGCGGCCCGAAGCGAAGAGCACGGGGAAATCGAGCTGCTCGTCATTGGCTTCGAGGCTCACGAACAGGTCGAACACTTCGTCGAGCACTTCCTGCGGCCGGCCATCGGGACGGTCGATCTTGTTGACGACGACGATGGGCTTGAGGCCCAGAGCCAGCGCCTTGCCGGTGACGAACTTGGTCTGCGGCATCGCGCCTTCGGCAGCGTCGACGAGCAGGATCACGCCATCGACCATCGAGAGGATGCGTTCCACTTCGCCGCCGAAGTCGGCGTGGCCCGGGGTGTCGACGATGTTGACGCGGGTCAGGTTGCCCTGTTGGTCGTCCCATTCGATCGAGGTGCACTTGGCCAGAATGGTGATGCCGCGTTCTTTTTCGAGATCGTTCGAATCCATCGCGCGCTCTTCGACGCGCTGGTTGTCGCGGAAGGTGCCGGACTGGCGGAAAAGCTGGTCAACAAGGGTGGTCTTGCCATGATCGACGTGCGCGATGATGGCGATATTGCGAAGGGACATGAAAGAAAGCCTGTGTCAGGGGATTGCCGGGGCACGCCGTCCGGCACGCCACTCTCGCCGCGCCCATAGCTGATGCCTTGCTGCGGCGCAACAACTAGCGCGTCGGGGGTGGAGCGGCGAGAGACAGCGCGACCGCTCTCCCCTCCCGCAGGCGGGAGGGGTGGCCGACGGCCGGGGGTGGGCCTGAACAGTCGCTTGTCTCTACAGGCCCACCCCGGCTCAGCAAGCTGTTCTCTCCTCTCCCGCATGCGGGAGGGGAGAGAAGAGTGCGGCTTACAAATCCTCCCCGCCCCGGGGAGGGGGACCATCCGCAGGATGGTGGAGGGGCAGCGGCGTTGTGCTGCCCTAGTCGATTGGCACCCGGACGC
>NZ_LJHP01000006.1:0-144359 GCF_001295965.1 Blastomonas sp. AAP25 | reverse complement strand
GGGGGGGGTCGGCGGAATTGAGCTAAGCTCGCCTTGTAGCGGCGTACCCACCCCCAGCCCCTCCCTGAAAGGGAGGGGAGTCCATGGCTTCAGCTGCCCCCGATACCCCGCCTGGTCGTCAGATACGTCGCAAAGCTTCCCAGCCAGTGGCTGCCTTCGTAATTGTCGGCACTCACCGCCGCGAGCCCGCTGGTGGCGTGCGCCTTTGATGCCGCCAACAGCGCGGGAACCCGTGCATCGCCTTCCGGCAGCGCGCTGGCGATGCCCTCCATCGCCCACGCACGCGACAAGTTGACGCCGTCGAGGTGGACAAGCTTGCCATCGGTGGGGTCGCGGACCTCCCCGGGCGTCAGCCAATCCGCCGAGCCATCCGCCGGGATCTGCGGCAGGAATGTGCCCAGCCACGCGGCATAGTCTGCCTGCGGCATAACCCGGCGCATCAGGTCGGCCTCCATCAGGCATGGAGAGAGGAAATCTTCGCCCGAAGGTTCATAGGCGAGTGGGCAGTTCACGTCGCTGCGGTGGAATTCCAGCGACTTGTCGGCGAGCTGCCTTTCGAACGCCGTATTGCCCACCTGCCGCGCATAATCGATCATCAGGCCGAAGGCGAAGGCGCTCTGGTTGTGGGTGCCCAGCCGGATCGGATAGGCGAGCTTGGGCAGCCATTCCTGCGTTTCGGCAACGATCCGCTCCTCAAGCGGGCGCAAGGTCTCGCGCCAGGTCTTGAGCTTGGGATCGTCGCTCTCGTCGAGCTCGGCGACCAGCTGCAGCAGCCAGGCGGTGCCATAGGGCCGCTCGAACCCCTTGCGCCCCTCGCCATCGAGATAGGCGAGTTCGGCAGGGATGTTCGCGTCGGTGAAGCTGCGATCCAGCGCGGCGATGATCGCGGGCTTCATCGGCGATGCGGGATCGGTCTTGAGAATGCGCACCAGCAGCCAGTGGCCGTGGACCGAGCTGTGCCAGTCGAAACAGCCATAAAAGGCCGGGGTCAGTTCAGCCGGGGTTTGCGCGTCCTCGGCCGTGTTCATCACATGCGATATCTTGTTGGGATATTCCTTGTGCACGCAGCTCAGCGCCAGCCGTGCGAAGCGGTCGTTGACCGCATCGGGCCGCGCTTCGGGAATATCGGCAGAGGTGGTGTCATTCGCGGCCTTATCGGCGGGGCCGCAGCCTGCCAGCAAAAGCGCTGCTGCGAGCGCGAGGCCTGTGGATCTTTTCAAGCTGTCTGGTCCTTCCGCATGGTTGGTGGCGAATACACACGCAAAGGACGCCGATGGCAAGTTTGCCGGTCACGAACCGGTGCTCAGTCGGCAGATGCACCCGGTGCATTTCCGGTCTTGCGGCAGTGCACAATAGCTGTCACATCTCAAAACAATGACAGGGGAAACGCCGCACTTTGACGAGATGCTTCGGGCCGATGGTTCGGTGCGCGAACCTTATGACGAATTCTGCGCCTGGTACTCCAGCCAGGATGCCGCCCGATTGCGGACCAAGGCGCGCGATGCGGAAAACTTCTTTCGCCGCACCGGCATCACCTTTGCGGTCTATGGCGAGGAAGAGGCAAGCGAGCGGCTGATCCCGTTCGATATCGTGCCGCGCATCATATCGGGCCGCGAATGGGCGCGCCTGAGCCGCGGGATCGAGCAGCGGGTGCGTGCGATCAACGCGTTCCTGTACGACATCTACCACCGGCAGGAGATCCTGCGGGCGGGCAGGGTGCCCGTCGAGCTGATCGCCAAGAACGATGCCTATCTGCCGCAGATGATCGGCATGGATCCGCCCGGTGGCATTTACACCCACATTATCGGCGTCGATATCGTGCGCACCGGGCCCAACCAGTTCTATGTGCTCGAGGACAATGCGCGCACGCCATCGGGCGTGTCGTACATGCTCGAAAACCGCGAGACGATGCTGCACATGTTCCCGGAACTGTTCCGCAAGAACAAGGTGCGCGAGGTCTCCGATTACCCCCGCAAGCTGCGCCGCTCGCTTGCCGCAAGCGCACCGCGCGCGTGCAATGGCGCGCCCGAAATCGCGGTGCTGACCCCCGGCATCCACAACAGCGCCTATTTCGAACACAGCTTCCTTGCCGACCAGATGGGGGCGGAACTGGTCGAGGGGCATGACCTGCGCGTCATCGACGGCCGCGTGGCGATGCGCACCACGCAGGGTTATCGCGCGATCGATGTGCTGTATCGCCGGGTCGACGACGACTATCTCGATCCGCTCACCTTCCGTCCGGAATCGGCGCTGGGTGTTCCGGGGATCATGGATGTCTATCGCGCAGGCGGCATCACCATCGCCAATGCGCCCGGCACCGGCATCTCGGACGACAAGGCGATCTACAGCTACATGCCCGAGATCGTTGAGTTCTACACCGGCGAAAAGGCGATCCTGGAAAATGTGCCGACCTGGCGCTGCTCCGAACCGGATTCACTCGCCTATGTGATGGAGCATCTGCACGAACTGGTGGTCAAGGAAGTCCACGGATCGGGCGGCTATGGCATGCTGGTCGGACCCGCCGCCAATCGCAAGGAACTCGCAGCTTTCCGCGACAAGCTCAAGGCGCGGCCGGGCAATTATATCGCGCAGCCCACCCTCGCGCTGTCCACGGTGCCGATCATGACCCGCCAGGGGCTGGCGCCGCGGCATGTCGATCTGCGTCCTTTCGTGCTGGTCTCGCCCAACGGCATCGACATCACGCCCGGCGGCCTCACCCGTGTGGCGCTGAAAAAGGGCTCTTTGGTGGTCAATTCCAGCCAGGGCGGGGGCACCAAGGACAGCTGGGTGCTGGACGAATGATGCGCGCTGTCGATGCCGAAGGGGCCCGCTGATGCTGGGCAAGACCGCAGGCGGCCTGTTCTGGATGCAGCGCTATCTCGAGCGCAGCGAGAATATCGCGCGGCTGGTCGATGCGGGCTTCCGCATCGCGCTCACCCGGTCGGAAGCGGCCGAGGACGAGTGGGGGTCGGTGCTGACCACCGCGGGCGTGCGCCGCGCCTATTCGCAGCGTTACGACAAGGTCGATGGCTCCAGCGTCATCAACTTCCTGCTGCGCGACAAGACCAACCCCAACAGCGTGCTCTCGGTCATCGAAAGCGCGCGCAACAACGCCCGACTGGTTCGCACCGCGCTGACCCGCGAAGTGTGGGAGGCTACCAACGAGTGCTGGATGACGCTCAAGGAAGCGCTGCGTACCCAGATTTCCGACAATGAGCTTCCCGATGTGCTGAGCCTGATCCGCCAGCAGAGTGCGCAGGTGCGCGGCGCGCAGAGCGGCACGATGATGCGCAACGACATCTATTTCTTCGCGCAATTGGGCGCCTTCGTCGAGCGCTCGGACAGCACCGCGCGCATTCTCGACGTCAAATATTACGTGCTGCTGCCCTCGCTGTCCTATGTCGGATCCAGCCTGGACAATGTGCAGTGGGAGACGATCCTGCGCTCGGTTTCGGCGTACCGCGCCTTCCGCTGGCTCAACCCGGGGGAAACCAATCCGCGCAACATCGCCCAGTTCATGATACTGGACCAGGTGATGCCGCGCTCGCTGTCGTTCTGCGCGGGCCGGATGGCGGGCGCGCTCGAGGCGATCGCGCGCGAATACGGCACCAGCGGCGCCAGCCTGGATCTCGCCTGCGCGCTGCGGCGCGATCTGGAACAGGCCAATATCGACATGATCGTGGACAACGGACTGCACCAGTTCATCCAGGATTTCATCAAGCGCAACAACGCCATTTCCGCCCAGATCGAGCAGGAATTCCGCTTCTATCTGTAGGTCCGGAGAGGGTCAGAGCCAAAAGGGTTAGCCGGTCAATCATGCGTCTGCATATCGTCCACCGAACATCCTATCACTACGACACGCCAATGCCTTATGCGCTGCAGCGGCTGCGCATGATCCCCAAGGATTCCGCCGGGCAGCGCGTAGTCCGCTGGAAGACCGAGGTCGAGGGTGGATCGAAGCAGGTCGAGTATATCGACCATCACAACAACCATGTCGAACTCTTCAGCTTCAATCCCGATCAGCGCGAGGTGGTGATCCACTGCGAGGGCGAGGTGGAGACCAGCGACCATGCCGGGATGGTCGGCCAGCATGGCGGCTCTGCGCCGCTGTGGTACTTCCGCCGCGACACCCCATTCACAAGGCCAGGCCCTGCGACCCGCAAGTTGCTGCGCCAGTTTGACGATCCCGGCGCTGCCAATGGCGATGCGCCGCGGCTGCACGCGCTGTCCGAACTGGTGCGCGGCGCGGTCGCCTATGAGGTCGGCCAGACCGGAGCGACCACGACCGCGGAAGAGGCGCTCAATGCCGGGCACGGCGTTTGCCAGGATCATGCCCATCTGTTCATCACGCTCGCCCGTCTGCTGGGTTACCCCGCGCGCTATGTCAGCGGCTATCTGCTGATGAACGACCGGACCGAGCAGGACGCAGGCCATGGCTGGGCGGAGGTGCACGCGCAGGGGCTGGGCTGGGTCGGGTTCGACATATCCAACGGCTATTCCCCCGACGAGCGCTATGTCCGCGTTGCCACCGGTCTGGATTATCGCGAAGCCGCCCCGATTGGAGGGATTACCTTCGGCAAGGGGAACGAGGCGATGACCGTGACGTTGACTGTGCAGCAGGTTCAGGCGCAGCAATAGCGGCTTTTCCACATGCAATGTGGCCCTGGCGGCATTCGGCCTTGACCGATTGTTGCGCTTGATCCCTTATGAAACGCATGAGAGCAAAGGGGGAGGACGCTCCTATGACATATTGCGTCGGGATGCGCCTGGACAAAGGGCTGGTGTTCATGTCGGACACCCGCACCAACTCTGGTGTCGATAACATCAGTGTTTTCAAGAAGATGTTCACCTGGGAAAAACCGGGCGACCGCTACATCACGGTGATGACCGCGGGCAATCTGGCGACCACCCAGGGCGTGATCAGCGTGCTCGAGGAGCGCACCAAGGCACCGCACGAGCGCAAGCCCTCGATCATGGAAGCGCCGACCATGTTCCAGGTGGCGCGGATCATCGGCGAGACGTTGCGCGACGAGATCGCGCGCACCCGGTCGATCGCGGGCGAAACCGCCTCTTCCTCGTTCGGCGCCTCGATGATCGTCGGCGGCCAGATCAAGGGCATGGATCCCAAGCTTTTCCTGATCTACCCGGAAGGCAACTTCATCGAGGCGGGCGACGACACGCCCTTTTTCCAGATAGGTGAGACCAAATACGGCCGCCCGATCCTGGTGCGCGCCTATGACCGCGACATGTCCTTCAACGATGCGATCAAGCTGCTGATGGTGTCGTTCGATTCGACGATCAAGGCCAATCTCTCGGTCGATCTGCCGCTCGATCTGCAGATCTACGCATCGAACAGCTTTGCCGGGCGCAACCGGCGGATTTCCGGGAGCGACCCTTATTACAACCTCATCGCCGACCAGTGGAGCGATGCGTTGAAGAACGCATTCCATTCGCTGCCCGATTATACCGGCTGATCGTGCTTGCGTGAGCCCGGTTGCCTCCCTAATTCGGAAGGCATGACCAACAAAGCACGCAACATCCTCGTTTTTCTGGGCCTCACCACCGCGATCGTCGGCGGGGCCGGGTGGTATTTCCTCAGCGGCGACACCGCAGAGCTCGATATCGCCGAGGTTAGCGGGCCATCGCCGGTGATCTCCGCGCCGCGCAAGGAAATCTTCCCCACCATCAACGTCGCCGATGTCGAGGTATGGGCCGACGGCGAGGCGCCCGAGGCCGGCAAGGGTCTGGCCGTGGCTCGCTTTGCCGAAGGGCTCGATCATCCGCGATCGATGCTGGTGCTGCCCAATGGCGATGTGCTGGTCGCCGAAACCAACAGCCCGCCGCGCGAGAACAAGGGCATCGAAGGCTTCATCATGCGGATGCTGATGGACAAGGCGGGGGCAGGCGTTGAGTCCGCCAACCGCATCTCGCTGCTGCGCGATGCCGATGGCGATGGCCGGGCCGAATCGAAGACGGTGCTGCTCGACGGGCTGAACTCGCCTTATGGCATGCAGCTGATCGACGAGACGCTGTACGTCGCCAACACCGATGCGGTGATAGCCTATCCCTATACCCCCGGCCAGGTGAAGATCAGCGGCGAAGGTCGCAAGATCATCGATCTGCCCGCGTCCAAGCCCAACAATCACTGGACCCGCAACCTGCTCGCCAATGCCGACGGCACCAAATTGTACGTCGCGATCGGTTCTGCCACCAACATCGCCGAAAAGGGATTGCCCGCCGAAAAGGGCCGCGCGCGGATCGTCGAGATCGATCTTGCGACCGGCAAGAAGCGCGATTTCGCGGTTGGCCTGCGCAATCCCGTTGGCCTTGCCTGGGAGCCCAATTCGGACGCGCTGTGGACCGTGGTCAACGAACGCGACATGCTCGGTTCCGATCTGGTGCCCGATTACCTCACCCGGGTCGATGTCGGCATGCACTTTGGCTGGCCGTGGAACTATTGGGGGGGATATGAGGACCTGCGCGTCGAGCCTCGCCGCCAGGATCTGCGCGAATACACCCGCCGCCCCGATTATGCGCTGGGCAGCCACGTCGCCCCCCTGGGTCTGACCTTCGCCAGCAAGGCGGCACTGGGCCAGGGCTTTGCCAACGGTGCCTTTGTCGCGCTGCACGGATCGTGGAACCGCAAGCCAGCATCGGGCTACAAGGTCGTATTCGTGCCCTTCGGGCAGACCGGCCGCCCCGCCGTCACCCGCAATGCCGAGGGCAAGGTCACCGGCGGACTTCCCGTCGACGTGCTCACCGGCTTCCTTTCCAAGGACGGCTCCGCCAAGGGCCGCCCCACGGATGTCACCGTCGACAGCCGCGGCGCGCTGCTCGTCACCGATGACGTCGCGGGCATCATCTGGCGGGTGAGCAATCCTGCGATGAAGGCAAAACCGGTCGAAACTGCCGCACGCTGAACTGCCGGCTCCCGCCCGCGAAGTCGAAGGACCCGCGCCCACGCTGGCCGTAAAGCGCGGCCTTCGACAGGCTCAGGCTGAGCGGAGGTGGGTGCTGCAAAGACATAGAAGCGCCTATTCGCGGCACTTTCACTCATGTTTTCTTAAGGTGATCCAGATCCGGGGCAAACTTCCAACTGCCAGGCTCACCTGACCAGACGCCAGCAAACCAGAGGGTCTCAACATCATCGCGAGCGACAATTTGTAGACACCTCTCCGCAGACACGATGTAAAAATGCTCCCAAGGGGCATCCGAACACGTCTCAGAGCTTTCGATATCGAGTGTGAATTGGCCGGACCACAGCCAGTGGGAGTTTTCTACTTTAAACAAGCTACCCTCAGGCCGATTGCTTTGGTCCCTAGTCAGAAATACGTCAGCGTCGCCGTCCCATATTGTCTTGAATGCTCGAACGTCCTTGAAATCGAGATGCAGCTTTCCCTCGTGATAGGGCAGGCTGACAGCTAGCCGCTGGTGGCTGTGGCTTGAGATTTTTAAGTCGCCGAACGATGGGGCCTTATCTTCAGCTTCGCGACAAGGTGTCCAACGGATCAGTCTTTGCGGTTCTAATTTGACCATTGAGGCTCTATATCTGGTTGTCAGAAACGAGCCAATAAATGTTACAGAAAAAGCCGTCGCTAATAACTCAAGGCACCACCACCTGCCGGATCGCGGTTCCGCTCGCCAGTTCATCGAACAGGGCGTTGATCTCGCTTAGCGGGCTTACCGAACTCAGCAATTTCTCGACCGGCATCCGGCCTGCGCGCCACAAAGCGATGTAGCGCGGGATGTCGCGCGAGGGGATGGCGTTGCCCATATAGCTGCCCATCAGCGTCTTGCCGTCGCCGACCAACGAGACCGCGGGGATCGAGAGCATGTCCGCGGGGTGGGGAAGGCCCACGGTGACGATCCGTCCGCCGCGCCGCGCCAATCCGTATGCCTTGGCCAGCACCGCTGCCTTGCCGACGGTTTCGATCACCAGATCGGGCTTGCGGCCCAATGCGGCGATCACCGCGTCCTCGCCATCCTCGGGAGGCACGGCGGCGACCGCGCCCAGCGCCATCGCAAGCGCACGCTTGGCGGGCACGGGGTCGATCGCGATGACCGGATGCGCGCCCGCGGCGATTGCGGCCATCAGCGCGGCAAGGCCCACACCGCCCAGGCCATAGACCACCACGCTTTCGCCTGCGCGCAAGGCACCGCTGTTGAGCACCGCGCCCGCGCCGGTCAGCACCGCGCAGCCGAACAAAGCGGCGATCTCCACCGGAATGTCGGCGTCGATCTTCACCGCAGAGCGCCGGTCCACCACTGCGTGCGTGGCAAAGGCCGACGAGCCCAGATGATGCTGCACCTCATGCCCGTTCTCGGACAAGCGCCGCTCACCGCCGAGCAGCGTGCCTGCGCCGTTGGCTACTGCGCCATTGCCGCACAGATAGCCTTCGCCCGAATGGCAGCTGGGGCAGTATCCGCACAGGGGTAAAAAGCTCAGCACCACCCGGTCTCCGGGTGCAAAATGCTGCGCAGCAATTGCGCCCGGTTCGAGCACTGTGGCGACCGCCTCATGCCCCAGGGCCATCGGCATCGGGCGCGGGCGGTCGCCGTTGATGACCGAAAGGTCGCTGTGGCACAGCCCGGCCGCCTCGATCTTGACCAGCATCTCGTCCGCGCCCGGTGGGGCGAGATCGACCTGGGCAAGACGCAGCGGGGTGGTATCGGCAAACGGCCCGTTATGGCCGATGCTGTCGAGGATGGCGGCGGTTATCTTCATGGCCGTCGTCATGCAACCGCAAGCGCGCCGCCGCAAGCGCCACGCACACGCTGAGCCCGACTAGCGGACAGCCGCCATCTGGTAGAGCATCTCGACAAAGCCCATCGTCGCATCGGTGATCCCGGCGACCTTGGGGTTGGATGAGTCCACCACGAAATACTCGTCCGGGGCGTGGGCGCCGCTGCCATGGCCGATGCCGAAATGCCCGGCAGGGATGCTCACCGGCGGTGCGGTGAAGACCGCGCCCGGCCAGGATCCGGCGAGTCGCGGGTTGAGGTTGGCCTTGACCCCGAGCCTCGCATAAGCCGCCATTTCCGCCTTGATCAGCAGGCTGTCTTCCGCAACCTCGGTCGGGTCATAGCCGCCCGAAACGTTCGCCTCGATGTCGGTGAAGCCATGTTTGTCGAGATGCGCGCGCAGCTTGGCTTCCGCCTCGGCGCGGGTCTGGTTGGGGACCAGCCGGAAGTCGAGCTTGGCGACCGCGCGGCCAGGCAGCACGGTCTTGCCGCCGGGGCCGGTATAGCCCGCGACCAGCCCTTCGATGTTCGCGGTCGGCTCCTGCGCCAGCCGGACCAGCGCCTGTTCGAGCGGCAGGTCATCGATCCAGTGGGTGACGCCGAACGATGCCTTCATCTGCGCCTCGTCCATCGATTTGGCCGCCTCGGCGATCAACGCCTTTTCGCGCGCCGTCAGCGGGCGGACATTGTCCGACCAGCCGCCGATGACGACGTTGTTGCCATCTGCCGAGACCAGGGTCTGCAGCGCCTGTACCAGCCGCCAGGTCGGCGAATCGATCATCGCCTTGTAGCTGGAATGCACATCGCCCTTGGGCCCGCGCCCCCATTTGGCGCCGCTGGCGACCAGCTCGAGCTCGATGATGCCCTTGGATCCGAGATTGACCTGCACCTCGCCGTTGGCGCCCTGCCAGCAGGCAGGGATGAAGATGCCCGCGCACTTGCGAAGCGCGGCAAGCACGTTGGGCTTGGTGGCGATCTGCCTGAAATTGGGCGATCCGATCTCCTCCTCGCCCTCGGCGAGCAGCACGATGTTGACCGGCAGCTTCACGCCAGCGGCCTTCATCGCATGCAGCGCGGCCAGGAACGTCGCCTGCGGACCCTTCTGGTTGACTGCGCCGCGCCCGACGATCGCGTTGCCCCAGCCGGGCTTGTCGACGATCTTCGCTTCCAGCGGTGGGGAGGTCCATTCGGCAGGGTCGAACTGCTTGACGTCGTACATGAAATAGATGCCCAGCGTCCGCCTGGCGCCGACATCGATGGTGCCGAAGACGCCGGGATGACCATCGGAGGGCACGATTTCGACCCCGGCGAACCCGGCGGCCCTTGCCAGATCGGCCATGTACGCGGCGCCTTGCGGCATGTTGAGATTTTCCGCCGCGATCGAGGGCAGGGCGATCCAGTCCTGGATGCGCTTGATATCGGCCTCGCGATTGGCCTCGGCTGCTTTGCGGATGCGGGCGATGTCGCCGTCTGCTGCCAGCGCCGCGCCGCCACCGCCTGCGGTCAGGGCGAGCCCGCCACCAACCAAGGCTGCCGACCGAAGAAACGCGCGCCGCTCAAGCGTACCTGCCGGGTCCAATGTCATCTCGTGCCGCTCCCCTGATCCTGATTTGCAGCAAAGGATGACGCAATGCGCCAAGCCGAGCAAGTGATTAACCCGTTGGAAAGACTAAGCCGACTAGCCACAGTTCAAATGTAAAATTGAAGTGACTCCGTTTTCAAGAACAATGGGTGCAACCATGAAATTCCGGATGTTTTCGGCGCAGCACATCGAGCTCGCGGATATCGCGCGCGAAATCGTGGCGCATGTGAGCGCGCTGGCTAACGGGACGGGTGCGGCTGCGCGCGATCCGCTGCCCGCGCTGCGGCTTGCATTCTCTCGTGCGGTGGGAGCGCACTGTTCGGCGGAGATCGACTGCTTGCGCGCGCATCTGGAGAGCCATCCTGATGTCGCCGCCGAGCGCGCCGACATGATCAGGCGCTTTCACGACGAGCTGCTGGCGTGGCGCGGTTCGCTGATGGATTGCAACGCGCACTGGCCGGCCAAGCGAGTCGTGGAAAGTCCGGCTGCGTTCCTGGACGTATTCACTCCGCTCGCCGATGCCTTGTATGCGCGGCTACGCTGGGAGGAGCAGGAGTTCTATCCCAAAGTCCTGGGCCGCAAGCCGGTGTCGGCCTGAGCCACAGACAAGCGTCGACTATTCGACCCAGGCGGTGCGGCTGCGGGTGACGTGGAAGAGCGGGCGCATTGGCTGCGCTGCCACATCCGCAAGCGGGATTGCGGTTTCGCAGGTCGCGCATTCGGCACTCATCCGCCCGACATGCCAGTGCCTGCCGCCACACCCGGGGCAGTGGTTGACATCCCCTGTGTGATAGAGCGGCATGAAACCGCGTCCGGCGATGCGGCTTGCAAAGCCGTGCCCCGCCGCAAGGGCCTGGCCGGGATCGAAGGCGCGGCGGGCAAAATGCATCGTCATGTCCTGTTTCCTCAGTTACCTTGACGCTGAATACGCACAGCCGCCGAAACGGTTTCCTTCAGCGACGAGCTGTTTGTCGCATGGCTGCGCGGCGAGCCCTGTGATCATCCGCACCGCCTGCGATAAATGCGCTTGCGGTCCATAACATTTGATATAAATATGATATCATGATTTCGAATCATTTGGGAGATGTGATCATGCAGGACACGGGATCGGGCAACGGCGGCGGCGCAGCCATGGTGGCGAGCAGCGAGCGTTCGGCCAGCACGTTCAACGGCTATGTCTTTCTGCTCCTCCTGCTGGCAGCCATCGCGCTGCCGGTGGCCGGTTTCGGCATGGTGGCAGAAGGCGATCCGCAAGGGGTGGCGGTGATCATCGGCTGCGGCCTGGCGTTCATGTTCATCATCAGCGGCTTCTACATGCTCAACCCCAATGAGGCTGCGGCGATCCAGTTGTTCGGCAGCTACAAGGGCACCGATCGCAACACTGGTCTGCGCTGGCGCTGGCCGTGGCTCAGCCGCAAGAAGATCTCGGTTCGGGTCCACAACGTCACCTCGGAAAAGGTCAAGGTCAACGATCTGCGCGGTAACCCGATCGAGATCGCCACCAACGTCGTGTGGCGCGTGGCCGACACATCGAAGGCGCTGTTCGATGTCGAAAACTATCAGGAGTTCGTCGACATCCAGATCGAAAGCGCGGTGCGGGTGATCGGTGCGCGCTACCCATACGACGACTTCAATGTCGATGAGGTGACGCTGCGCGGCGATGCCGAAGAGGTCAGCCACGAGCTCGAGGTGCAGCTGCAGGAGCGCGTCGCTGCGGCGGGTGTGCAGATCGACGAATGCCGGCTGACGCATCTGGCCTATGCGCCCGAGATCGCGCAGTCGATGCTGCGGCGCCAGCAGGCCGAGGCGGTGATCGCCGCGCGTTCAAGGCTGGTCGAGGGCGCGGTCACGATGGTCGAGCATGCGCTGACGATGCTGAGCGAGAAAAACGTGGTCGAGCTGGACGACGAGCGCAAGGCGGCGATGGTATCCAACCTGATGGTGGTGTTGTGCAGCGAACGCGATACCCAGCCGGTGGTCAATGCCGGGTCGCTCTATTGAGCCGATCCATGGCAGCTCCTCCAAAGAAGTCCTTTGCCCTGCGCCTCGAGCCGTCGCTGTACGACGCGCTCGAGCGCGCAGCGGCGCATGAGTTCCGCAGCGTGAATGCCGAGATCGAGGTGCTGCTGCGCGAGGCGCTCGCACGGCGGGGGATCAAGGTTGCGGCACCGCAGCAAAGGCCAAGGGGCAGGCCACCCAGGCAGGACCCGGAATGATACGACGCTGGCTTGCTGTTCAGTTCAGCTACGCACCGACCGATGGCGACATCGAGCTACGACGCGCAACTATGTCGGGCACGATCTGGCTGAACTGACGCACAGCGAGGACCTCATCGCGCGCAAGGTCGATGCAGACGCGAACACCGGCATCCTCGGCATGCTCCAACGATACCTCGCGTCTCCCGCCGCAGACTGCTACGGTGCGCTTTCAGGTTCGCCCAGATCCGCATCGATACCGCGCGTAGCTGCGCCCGTCGCCGCCTGAAGGTCGGCACCAGCAACACCAAGGAGGGCACAGTGTGCGCGTCACCGAGAAATTCTGCCGTGAGCAGGAAAGCCTGCAGATCGCCAAGGCTGCCAACGAAACTCTGAAGAACCGCAAGGATATCGCGCTGGGCGCCGCCAAGGCGTGGGACGCCGCTGCGCAGCTGGCGCACAAGCAGGAATCCAAGCTGGAACCGCTCGACAAGCTCGATGCGGAAATCACCCGCGAATTCGCCGAAGAGGAGGCAGCAGGGATCGATCTGAGCGAGCCGCCCGAGGGCGACGAGGTCTGATCAGGCTTGGGGGGCGCCCGGTTGGCGAAGGTGCGTCAGGTCGTGCCGGGCTGCCAGGTGCTGAACACCGCGTCGAGATCCGGCCGTGGCCGCTCCTCGAGCGGCTGGCCCGCGGTGCCGATGAACACGAAGCCCGCAATCTGCTCGGGCGCCGCGCCGAACTGGTCGCGCACCGCCGCGTTGTAGCTTGGCCAGCCGGTGATCCACCCGCCGACAAAGCCCTGCGCATGGATCGCGTGCAGCAGGTTCATCACGAATGCCCCGACTGAAAGCTGCTGCTCCCAGAGCGGGATCTTGCTTGATTCGCGCGGGGAATAAAGCACCACCAGCATTTCGGGCGCGAGCCGCGCGAGAGTCTCCATCGCCTCGATCTCGAGCCGTCCGGCTTCGGGCTTTTCGGCGCGATAGGCGGAGGTCAGCAACTCGGCGAGCCGATCGCGCTGGTCGCCCGCCACATGCACCACCCGCCAGGGGTTCAGCTTGCCGTGATCGGGGGTTCGCGATGCGGTCGCGACGATCGACCGAAGCTGCGCGGCATCGGGGCCGGGGGCGACCATGTCGCGCGGGCGCCCCGAGCGGCGGCTGGAAAGATAGGCAGGCAGTGATGAAAGGTCGTTGAACTGGTTCACGTCTGGCTCCGGTCGGCGGCAGGAATGCGGCGGGGTGGTAACAACTGCAACAAGGCGCTTCACAGCCGCGCTTTTTTGTCTAGGTTGGCGCGCATGCTATGGCGGCTCAGGGGGCAGGCCGCCATTATAAAATCGACGGGAGCAATAGCGATTATGGCCAGCGGTTATGCCGTCAGCGGCGATTCCAAGGGCACGTTTCTGGGGCACCCCAAGGGGCTCTATGTGCTGTTCTTCGCAGAAATGTGGGAACGCTTTTCTTATTACGGCATGCGCGCGCTGCTAATTTTCTACCTCACCAAGCACTGGCTGTTCTCGGACGAGAAATCGGGCGTCATCTACGGGGCGTACACCGCTCTCGTATACATTACCCCGGTGCTGGGGGGCTATCTGGCCGACCGTTACCTCGGCCAGCGCAAGGCGGTGACCTTCGGCGCTGTGCTGCTCACCTTCGGCCATGCGCTGATGGGCTTTGAAGGCACCGGCGGGCAGGACCCTACCTCGCTCAGCATCTTCTGGCTGGCACTGGCGTTCATCATCGTCGGCTCGGGTTTCCTGAAGGCGAACATCTCGGTGATCGTCGGTCAGCTCTATCCGCGCACCGATGTCCGCCGCGACGGCGCGTACACGATCTTCTACATGGGCATCAATCTGGGTGCGTTCCTGGGGTCGCTCGCCTGCGGATATCTGGGCGAAACTTATGGCTGGTCCTATGGCTTCGGCGCTGCCGGCATCGGCATGCTGCTCGGCCTCGTCGTGTTCATCCTGGGCAAGCCCTTGCTGTGCGGTCGCGGCGAATCGCCCGATCCTGCTGCGCTCGCTGCCCCGGTGATGGGCATCAAGAAGGAATGGCTGATTTATGGCGTCGGCATCGCCGCCGTGCTCGGTATCTGGGCGCTGATCCAGTATCAGGATGTCGTCGGCTGGCTGCTGCTGGTCTCTGGTGTCGTGCTGGTCGGCTATGTGCTGATCACTGCGGTCACCAAGCTCGAGCCGCAGGACCGCGATCGCATCTTTGCCGCGATGTTCCTGATCCTGGGTTCGATCCTGTTCTGGGCATTGTTCGAACAGGCAGGGTCCTCGCTCAACCTCTATACCGACCGCTATGTCGACCGCGGCGGCGTGCCCGCATCGGTGTTCCAGTCGGTCAACGCGATGTACATCGTGCTGCTAGCGCCGTTCTTCGCGGGCATCTGGACCTGGCTGGGCCGCAAGGGGCTCGAGCCGTCTGCCCCTGCCAAGTTCGGGCTGGCGATGGTTCAGCTGGGCGCGGGCTTCCTGGTTCTGGTGGCGGGCGCTGCGGCAACCGGTGCGGGCGTTCCCACCCCGGTGCTGTTCATCTTCCTCATTTACCTGCTGCACACGACGGGCGAGCTGTGCCTTTCGCCGGTGGGTCTGAGCGCGATGAACCGGCTGGCGCCGGCGCACATGGCCTCGCTTATCATGGGCACCTGGTTCTTCGCCTCGGCCTCGGGCAACTTCGTCGCCGGGCTGATCGCAGCTGCAACCGGGTCGGAAGCGGCGAGCGGTGAAGGTGCGGGCCAGCAGACGGTGCTGGACGTGTATTCGAACATCGGCTGGATCGCGATCGGCGTGGGTGTCGCCGTGATGGTCGTCTCGCCGCTGATCAAGAAGCTGATGCACCTCGATACGCTCAAGGATGTCGAGCCGCTGGCGGGCGAGGCGGAGCTCGCCGAAGCCCAGGCTGCGGGGATCAATCCCGCCACGCGCGGCGCCTGACCTTGAATTGATAAAACCAACCGAACTGCGACAGGGATAACAACATGCGATACGGGTTCACTGCGCCGCTGGCGGCCATATTGGTCGTTGGCTGTGCCAATACGACAACCGCCGAAGCGCCGTCCTCCGCCAGCGGCAGCGCGGCCAAGCCCGCCAAGGTCAGCTTCAACGAGAACCCGTATCCCAGCACCTACAAGGTCTATCCCGGCCAGCCCACCGCGATCCGCAACGTCACCATCTTCGATGGCGAGGGCGGACAGATCGAAAATGGCGTGGTGTTCTTCACCGACGGCAAGATCACCTCGGTGGGCGATGCCAGCACGGCGATCCCCGCCGATGTGATGGTGATCGATGGCACCGGCAAGTTCGTGACCCCGGGCATCATCGATATCCACAGCCATCTGGGCAATTACCCCTCGCCCGGTGTGCAGGCGAATTCGGACGGCAACGAGGTGACCGGGCCGGTAACCGCGGACGTCTGGGCGGAACACAGCGTGTGGCCGCAGGACCCCGGGTTCAGCCGCGCGCTCGCCAATGGAGGGATCACCTCGTTGCAGGTGCTGCCCGGCTCGGCCAACCTGTTCGGCGGCCGCTCGGTCACGCTCAAGAATGTCCCTGCGCGCACCATGCAGGCGATGAAGTTCCCGGGCGCACCCTATGGCCTCAAGATGGCATGCGGCGAGAACCCCAAGCGCGTCTATGGCAGCCGCAACCAGAAGCCTGGCAGCCGCATGGGCAATCTGGCACTGAACCGCCAGACCTGGGCCCGTGCCGCCGAATACAAGGCGCGCTGGGACGAGTATGAGAAGAAGGGCGGTACCCCGCCTGCGCGCGACATCGGCATGGATACGCTCAAGGGCGCGCTGGAAGGCAAGATCCAGATCCACAACCACTGCTATCGCGCTGATGAAATGGCGATCGTGATCGATATGGCCAAGGAGTTCGGCTACACCGTCTCCACCTTCCACCATGCGGTGGAAAGCTACAAGATCGCCGATTTGCTCAAGGACAACGGCATCTGCTCCGCCGTCTGGGCCGACTGGTGGGGCTTCAAGATGGAATCCTATGACGGCATTCCCGAGAACGCCGCGATCATCCAGAACGCCGGTGCCTGCACCATCATCCACTCCGACGACCAGAACCAGATCCAGCGTTTGAACCAGGAAGCCGCCAAGGCGCTGGGCGACGGACGCCGGATGGGCTTCACCATCTCGGACGCCACTGCAATCAGCTGGCTGACCTACAACCCCGCCAAGGCGATGGGCATCGGCGACAAGACCGGCAGCCTCAAGCCCGGCAAGATGGCCGATGTCGTGCTGTGGAATGCCAACCCGCTCTCGGTCTACGCCCGGCCCGAAAAGGTCTGGATCGACGGCGCGATGATGTATGACGCCAATGATCCGACGCGCCGTCCGGTGAGCGATTTCGAGCTGGGCCAGCCCGGAGAGGGAGACACGAAATGAGCCTCGACATGACCAAGGCGCTACTGTTCGTCTCCGCCGCCGCCACGCTGTTTGCGGCTCCTGCAGCCGCCCAGACCATCGCGATCACCGGCGGCAAGGTCGTCATCGGTGACGGCAGCGCCCCGATCGAGGGCGGCACCGTCGTGCTGCGCGATGGCAAGGTCGTCGCCGCTGGCGCGGGGGTTGCCGTGCCTGCAGGGGCGCAGGTGGTGGATGCCGCTGGCCGCTGGGTGACACCCGGGCTGTTCGCAGGGTTCAGCCGCATCGGCCTGGTCGAGGTCGAGGCGGTCCGCGAAACCAACGACAGCAGCGCCAACACCGGCGATTTCTCTGCTGCCATCGATGTTGCCCCCGCGATCAACGCCAAGGTGACACCGATTGCGGTCAACCGCGCTGCGGGCATCACCCGTGCAGTGGTCGCGCCCGAAGCGCCGGCATCGATCTTCGCGGGCATGGGCGCGCTGATCGATCTGGGCGATGATTACAACGCGGTCACCAAGGCGCGCGCTTTCCAGTTCGTCGAATTGGGCGAAACCGGATCGTCCAAGGCAGGCGGCAGCCGGGCCTCGGCGTTCCTGGAGTTTCGCAACGGGCTGATCGAGGCGCGTGCGCTGGCCGTCGGCCAGCGCGGCGTTGCAGCGCACCCGCATGACGCGCTGCTCAACCGCCAGGATGCCGCAGCGCTGCTGCCGGTGGTCAATGGCGAAATCCGGTTGCTGGTGCATGTCGAACGCGCCGCCGACATTCTGAACGTCATCAAGCTGCGCGAGGAATTCCCCTCGCTCAAGCTGGTGCTGGTCGGGGTGTCCGAAGGCTGGCTGGTGGCGAACCAGATCGCGGCCGCCGGGGTTCCGGTGATCGCCTCGGCGCTCAACGATCTGCCGTCCGACTTCGAAAAGACCGCAGCAACCCAATCGAACATCGGCCGGATGAAGCAAGCGGGGGTGACGATCGCGATCGGCATGATCGACGACAGCGATGCGCACAAGCTGCATTACTCGCCGCAGTACGCGGGCAATCTGGTGGCGCTGCAGCGTGTGCCGGGGGCAACCGGGCTGAGCTGGGACCAGGCCTTTGCCGCGATCACATCAGGCCCTGCACAGGCCATGGGCGTCGATGCGATGCTCGGCAGCCTCAAGCCTGGCCGTCAGGGCGATGTCGTGATCTGGGATGGCGATCCGCTCGAGCTATCGTCCGCGCCGGTCGCGGTGATGATCGACGGTGTGCAACAGCCGCTGGGCAACCGCCAGGCCAAGCTGCGCGACCGCTATCGCACCCCGCAGGAAGGGGCGTTGCCCAAGGCCTATGAACGGTAATATGGTGCCATCAGGGACTCGCTGACACAGGGCAGCCGGCGGGCAGGGGAGAGCGTCTATGCAGGGCTATGCGATGCTGTTGGCTGGCGCGATCGGCTTTGTCGGCAGCCACTTTGCGATGTCGCATCCCCTGCGCGCGCCGATGGTGGCACGGCTGGGCGACAAGGGTTTCCAGCTGGCCTATGCGGCCGTCTCGCTGTTGACGCTGTTCCTGATGGTCGAAGGCTTCAAGCGCGCGCCGGTGACCGAAGCCTTCTGGCCCGCCGGCGATGCGCTGTGGGCGGTCAGTACGCTGCTGATGCTGGTCGCCTCGATCCTGTTTGCCGGCTCGCTGATCGGCAACCCTGCGCTGCCGGTGCCCGAAGCTGCGGCCAAGCGCATCGCGGTCAAGGATCCCGCCGGGGTATTCCGCATCACGCGTCACCCGATGATGTGGGGCTTTGCCCTATGGGGTATCAGCCATATCCTGGTGGCGCCGAGGATCGATACCTTCATCCTGTGCGGCGCGATCATCGTGCTGGCGCTGGTCGGCGCAAGGCTGCAGGACGCCAAGAAGTTCATCCTGATGGGCGATGCCTGGCTGCACTGGCAGGGCAAGACCAGCTTCGTGCCCTTTGGCCGCGGGCTTGCCTTTCCAGGCTGGATCGCACTGATCGGCGGCGTCGCGCTGTGGCTGGGCGCGCAATGGGCGCATATGCCGCTGGGCGTCGGCGCTGCAGGCGTCTTCCGCTGGTGGTAGGCTCCAAGGTGTTGCGCTTGCCCCTTCAGGCGAGCGCTGCGCAGCGTCAGATCCGCACCATCTTCATCCCCACCTCGCCATAGCGGTCGCCGGCGGTGGCATCCCTTGGGGCAGCTGCATCGAGCGCATCGAGATCGGCGGCGCTGAGCTTCACATTCACCGCGGCCATGGAATCCTCCAGCGTCGCGCGGCGTTTGGATCCGGGGATCGGCACCACATCGTCACCCTGCGCGAGCAGCCAGGCGAGCGCGATCTGCGCAGGCGAGACGCTGTGCGCGGCGGCGATGGTCTTGACCGCATCGACGATCACCATGTTGCTGGCGAAATTCTCTTCCGAATAGCGCGGGTCGTTGAGGCGATAATCGCCCTCTGGCAGATCGGACCGCTTGGAAAACTGCCCGGTCAGGAAGCCACGCCCCAGCGGGCTGTAGGGCACGAAGCCGATCCCCAGATCCTGGCACAGCGGCAGGATGTCCTCTTCCACTCCGCGTTCCCACAGCGAATATTCGGACTGCAGCGCGGCAATCGGATGCGTGGCGTGCGCCCGGCGGATATTGTCCGCGCCGGCCTCGGACAGACCCAGGAACCGCACCTTGCCTTCCTCCACCAGCCGCGCCATCGCTCCCACCGTTTCCTCGATCGGCACATCGGGATCGACGCGGTGCTGGTAATACAGATCGATGGTGTCGACCCCCAGCCGCTTTAGCGATCCTTCGCAAGCGCGGCGCACGTTCTCGGGGGAGGAGTCGACCCCGGTGACCTTGCCATCTGCAAGGCGGAAACCGAATTTGGTGGCGATGACCAGCCGCTCGCGCCGCCCGCGGATCGCCTGGCCGAGCAACTCCTCGTTGACATGCGGGCCATAGACCTCGGCAGTATCGAAGAAGGTAACGCCCAGCTCCATCGCGCGCTCGAGCGTGGCGATGGACTCGCGATGGTCGGCCTTGCCGTACATCGCGGGGCCTATCCCGGCCATCGGCATGCAGCCGAGCCCAAGGGCCGACACTTCCAGTCCGCCGAGCTTGCGATAGATCATTGCGTGTCTCCTTCGGCGCGGGCGATCGTGGTGGTGACCGCCATGTCCATCGTTACGTTGCCCAGCGTGCGCATGATATCGGGAAACACCTCGATCGCCAACAGAAGCGCCAGCGGCTCGATCGGCACGCCCATCGCAAAGCAGATGGGTGTGATCGAACCGATGAAGCTGATGGATCCGGGAAGCGAGACCGATCCCATGGTGGTGATCGCTGCAGCAGCCAGTCCCGCCAGCAACGCCACCGGGCCAAGCTCGACCCCCATCAGATGCGCGACGTAGATCGCCACTGCCATGTTCATTGCTGGGCCGGTGGCGCGAAACAGCGCGACCGCGATCGGCAGCACGACGTCCGAAGTCCGCTCGCCCGCGCCAAGGTTGCGGACGCCCGTCAGCATGGCGGGCAGCGAGGCAAGCGAGGATTGAGTGGAAATTGCCACCGCCTGTGCCGGGATCGACGCCCGGAGGAACGCCAGCGGACCGATCCGCCCGCCGACTGCCGCAATCACAAAAGCCGTGATCCACACCACCGATCCGACCGCGACGACGGTCAGGACATAATGGCCCAGCGCGCCAAAGGCGGCACCGCCCGCACGCGACCCGACCACCAGACCCAGCGCGAACACGCCGATCGGGGCAAGGGTCAACACCCAGCCGATCAGGATGATCATCGCATCGCCGATGGCACCGAAAAACCCCTGCATCGGGCGGCGCTCGTCTTCCGGCAACCGGGTCAGGGCGAAAGCGAAGGCCAGTGTGAAGACGATCAGCGGCAGGATGGCATCGTTCGCGGCCGCGGCAATCGGATTGGTTGGTATCAGCGCGCGCAGAAAATCGGTAAACGGCGGGACTTCGCCGGTGGGCTCGGCATTGGCCAGCGCGCCCTGCAGCGCCGCGCGGGCGGCCTCGGGCAAAGGAAACGTACCAAGCAGCGCGGGGGTGACCAATGTGGCCATCGCTGCTGAAAGCCAGAGAAGTACGATCATCGTGGTGATGGTGCGGACCGTCAGCCGGCCTGCGGTCGCCATCTGGGCCGTGCGCAGGATCCCGGTGATCAGCAGCGCTACAACCAGCGGAACCACCGTCATCTGCAAGCCGCGCAGCCACAGCGATCCGATCAGGTCGGCGACCTCGATGGCACCCGGCGCGCCGTTGCCGATCGCGATTCCCAGCGCGATGCCGATGATGAGGGCACCCAGCACCAGCAATGTCTTCAGCATTCAAAAGCCCCTGTCTCGGTCCCATCCTGCCCAGTGAAGCAAGGATTTTGCATGTTTTTTTACGACCTTGTGCCACCATAGATGCGCGCGGATGGCTGGCAAGCGGCAACGCAATCGGTTACGTGCCATACGCTGCAAACGGAGAAAAGCATTCGTGACACGCAAGTTTTTCGGCACCGATGGAATCCGCGGCCGCACCAACAGCGGTTTCATGACCGCGGCGATGGCGATGGCGGTGGGCCAGGCGGCAGGCGCGCACTTTCTGCGGGGCACGCACAAGCACAGGGTCGTGATCGGCAAGGACACCCGCCTTTCGGGCTACATGATGGAGAACGCGCTCGTCGCAGGCTTCACCAGCGTGGGCATGGACGTGGTGCTGGTCGGACCGATGCCGACCCCGGCGGTGGCGATGCTCACCCGTTCGATGCGCGCGGATCTTGGCGTGATGATCTCCGCCAGCCACAACCCGTTCCAGGACAACGGAATCAAGCTGTTCGGCCCCGATGGCTTCAAGCTTTCGGATGAGGACGAACTGCGCATCGAGGCGTTGCTGGACGCAGGCGACCCCAAGCTGGCCGAGTCCGAGGCCATCGGCCGTGCCCGCCGGATCGAGGATGCGCGCGGGCGCTATATCCATGCGGTCAAGGAATCGCTTCCTGATCGGGTGAGGCTCGATGGCCTCAAGATCGTGGTCGATTGCGCCAATGGTGCAGCCTATCAGGTTGCTCCCTCGGCCTTCTGGGAACTGGGCGCGGAGGTGGTGGCCATCGGCGTGACCCCCAACGGCCTCAACATCAACGACCGGGTCGGTTCCACCCATGTCGAGACGCTGCAGGAGCGCGTCGTCGCATCGGGCGCGGACATCGGAATTGCGCTTGATGGCGATGCCGACCGGCTGATCGTGGTCGACGAACAGGGCAAGGTCGTCGACGGCGACCAGATCATGGCGCTGATCGGTGCCAGCTGGGCGCGGCAGGGTCGGCTGCGCGGCGGGGGCGTGGTCGCGACGGTGATGTCGAACCTGGGGCTGGAGCGGTACCTGCAGGCGCAGGGGCTCGAGCTGATCCGCACCAAGGTGGGGGACCGCTACGTGCTGGGCGCGATGCGGGCAGGCGGCTACAATGTCGGCGGCGAGCAATCGGGCCACATGATCCTGCTGGACCACGCGACAACCGGCGACGGCACGGTCGCTGCGCTGCAGGTGCTGGCCGAGCTGGTGCGCGAAGGCAAGCCTGCGAGCGAACTGTTGCATGTGTTCGATCCGGTGCCGCAGCTGCTCAAGAATGTCCGCTTTGCCGGTGGCAAGCCGCTGGACAATCCGCGCGTGCAGGCGGTCATCGCGGAAGCCGAAGACGAACTGCGCGGACGCGGGCGACTGGTCATCCGTCCTTCGGGGACCGAACCTGTGATCCGCGTGATGGCCGAGGGCGATGACGCCGCGCAGGTCGAGGCGGTGGTGGACCGCATCTGCGCTGTGGTGGCGGAGGTGACCGCCTGATGCTGGAGATGCGTCCCGATTGCGAACGCTGCGGCGCGGACACCCCCGCCGATGCTCCCGGCGCGTTCATCTGCTCGTTCGAGTGCACCTTCTGCGCCGAATGCAGCGAGGCGCTTGACGACATCTGCCCCAATTGCGGCGGCGAACTGGTCGACCGCCCGGTGCGCGCGAAGAAATTGCTCGCCAAGTTTCCGGGATCGACCGCGCGGAAGTTCACGCAGCATGGCTGAGCGACCTGCCCGCATCCTGACGATCGCAGGTTCCGATTCCGGGGGCGGCGCGGGCATTCAGGCGGACATCAAGACCATTACCATGCTGGGCGGGCACGCGATGACCGCGATCACCGCGATCACCGCGCAGAACTCGCGCGGGGTCGATGCAGTGCAGGTGCTGGGCGCCGATATGGTGATCGCACAGATCGATGCGGTGGCGCGCGATTTCGGGCTCGATGCGATCAAGATCGGCATGCTGGGCTCGCCCGAGATTGCCGAGGCGCTGGCGGACTGGCTTTCGTCATCCCCGCACAGGCGGGATCCCCGCGTTCGCGGGAATGACGAGGTTCCTGTCATATTCGATCCCGTCATGATCGCCTCGAGCGGCGCGGTGCTCGCTGACGAGGCCACCATCGCCGCGTTCAAGCGCCTGATGGGCTGCGCGACGCTGGTCACCCCCAATCTGCCCGAGCTGGAAGCGCTTGGCGGGGATGCGGCGGTGCTCGAGCTGGCGCCGGCGCTGCTGATCAAGGGCGGGCATGCCGGCGGCGAGACGGTCACCGACCGGCTGGTGACCCGCGAGGGAGAGATCGCCCGCTGGGACGATCCGCGCATCGACAGCCCGCACACCCACGGCACCGGCTGCACGCTGTCGAGTGCCATCGCGACATTGCTGGGGCAGGGGCTTGCGCTGGAGCAGGCGGTGGAGCGTGCTCGGCTGTTCGTCCGGCTGGCGCTGCGCGACGCACCCGCGCTGGTTGCGGTCAATGGACCGATGGGCCACCAGTACGTGCGCAACGATGCGCTGGCACCCGGCTGGAACCTCAACCAGATCACCCTTGGCGCGACGGACTACGCCGCTTCTGTCACCTTCTACCGCGCGCTGGGGCTGGTCCAGATCGTCGACAGCCCGGACAATGGCTATGCCCGGTTCGTGGCAGGCAACGGTGCAACGCTGTCGATCCATGTCGGCGAAGCTGCAGGCGGGGCGATGGCGTATCTCGAATGCGCAGATCTCGACGCGCGCGTCTTGGCGCTCGCATCGGAAGGGTTCGCGATCGACCAGATGCCGCGCGACGAGAGCTGGGGCTGGCGCGAGGCAAGGCTGTGCGACCCGGCAGGCAATGTCCTGTGCCTCTATTTCGGTGGCGAGAACCGGCGCTATCCGCCCTGGCGCATCGCAACCGAATGAGGCGCACCCCGTAATTGCTGCGAGCGCCCACGCTTTGGCCCTTTACCCGCACCGGCAATTGCCCATATGCGTTGCGGCAAGCGTTCCAACCTTCCCAAACAGGAGATGACCCATGGCTTTCGTCCTTCCCCCGCTTCCCTTCGACAAGACCGCTTTCGGCGACGTGATGTCGGCTGAAACCTTCGACTATCACCACGGCAAGCACCACAACGCCTATGTCGGCAAGGCGAACGACATGGTGAAGGGCACGGACCTCGAAGGCGCGAGCCTCTCCAAGGTCATCGTCGCCGCCAAGGACAAGGGCAACAAGGGCCTGTTCAACAACGCCGCGCAGATCTGGAACCACACCTTCTTCTGGCATTGCCTCAGCCCCGAAGCGCAGACCATCCCCGGCTCGCTCGAAGAGCGCATCAACGCCGATTTCGGTTCGGTCGCCGACATGAAGGACAAGCTGAAGGCAGAAGCTGTCGGCCATTTCGGCAGTGGCTGGGCGTGGCTGGTGCTCAACGGCGAAAAGCTGGAAATCACCTCGCTGCACGACGCGGACTCGCCGGTCGCGCACGAAGGCATGAAGCCGCTGCTGACGCTCGATGTGTGGGAACACGCTTATTACATCGATTACCGCAACGCGCGTCCGGATTACCTGACGACCGTGCTCGACAAAGCGATCAACTGGGAATTCGTGGCTCAGAACCTCGACGGCAACGGCACCGCCCGGGCTGATCAGGAAGGTTGACCACCTTATGGCTGCTCCCGGCTTTCCGGCATTGGCGGGAAGCTGGGGGCAGCGATGCTTGCAGGCGAGAACGTCGGGTCGCATTCAAGCCCTGATTTCAGGGGCGGGTATCTGGAACCGCATAGGCGACAAATTCGTCGCCGAGGCATTGGAAAGTCGCCCCGTTGCTGGGCTGCCAGGCAGCCAGCTGCGCTACTAAGTCGGGATAGGCTGCGGCAAATTGCTGGCGTGTCGATTCTAGGTCCGATGAGTAGCGCATGGCATTGCGTCGTCCTCCGTCCGCCATCTTCTCTAGCGCCAGCATCTCGAAATCGCCGATATAGGTGATCGCACCCGGTTTCAATTTGAAGGGCGGTGCGCCGAAGCAGAAGACATCGGTATAGGTCAAGTTGAACGTGCGCCCTGCCAGCACGTAGTCGCCCGCCGGAACGATCGCGACGCGCAGCGCCTTCCCGCCCTTCTTACCGCCGAACACCGTATAGCTATAGGTGATCTTCGTGCCGATGGGCTGACCCTGCGCGTCCACTGCCACCTTGCCGGTGACCGGGTCGTAGCGGTAGAACAGGATGCGGTTATCGCCAGCCATGCCCGGTGCATGGGGGCGCAGCACGATCATGGCCTCGCTGGATCCGGGCAAAGGGCGTTCAGGCTTCTTGAGATCCACCTGCTCGGTCAGTTGCGCCATGGCCGGAGTGGTTAGCGCAAGGCTGAGCAGGGCAATCAGTTCTTTTGCCATAGCGCCGGCTCCGCATAATCATTGTGCCAGGTGCGCAGCAGACTGCCGCGCGTCGGCTTGTCAGCGCCGACCAGAACGGCGAGCAGCGCGCTGCGCTCTGTCTCTGGCATGGCTTTCCACGCCCGGCCTTCCTCGCGCGTCATCGCATAGAGGTTCCAGCCCCGGATCAGCATGCAGTTTTCCGTGTTGATCCGCTTCTGTTCGCCATCGGCCAGTGCACCGCCGAAGACTGCGGCGAGGCCGCCCGCCAGGACATCTATGGTGTTGATTTGGGATTCGGCGCCCCTCGCCAGCTTCCGACAGCTATCCATCTCGCGGGTCGCAAGTTCGGCAGTTGCTCCGGGCTTGTTGAAGAAACTGCCGTTGCCACGATCGATTTTCGGCGCTGCCCATCCCGGGGCCGGGGCACAAACAGCCAACAGGGCTGCGAGCATACAAAGGTTCTTGGCCATCCTCATCATTCCAGCATGATCGCATCGCGCCGATTACGGACCGGCTTGCGATTCCTTGTTGCTCCGAGGCCGCAGGCAATTTGTTTAGTCTTTCGTTTCAGCGCCTTCAAGCGCCAACCCATGCTTCATCAGCATCGGGATCTGGCTCATCGCGAAGAGGAAGGAGAGCGCGGTGACGCCCCAGACCTTGACCGTCAGCCAGGTTTCGAAGTCGAGGCTGTAGCGCAGGGCCTCGTTGATCAGCGCCATGCCTGCAAAGAACAGCCCCCAGTTGCGCGACAGCTTCATCCAGCCGGTCTCATTGAGGCCGTCGTACGCCGCCTGCAGCAGATAGCGCAGCAGCGGGCGGCCGGTCATCCAGCCGCCCAGCAGCAGAACCGCAAACGCGGTGTAGATGATCGTCGGCTTGATCTGGATGAAACTCTCGTCGTTGAAATAGACGGTCAGCGCGCCGAAGCCGACGACCAGCACCGCCGACAGCCATAGCATCGGCGACACGCGGCCGAGCTTCCATTTGGAAACCGCCACCGCGACCAGGATCGCGGCCATGAACGCCAGCGTCCCGTTGATCGCGGCGCGGGTGGAGGCGAGCGCGGCGCCGTCGCTCTGGGTCAGCTTGAACACCGCGAAGAAGATCAGCAGCGGGCCGAAATCGAGCAGCAGCGGCAACAGGCTGCCTTCCGATTTCTTCGGCGCTATCACCTCGGTCGCATTGGGCAGTTCTTCGCTCATTTTGCTCCTCCGGCGATCACATGCGCCAGATATTCGGGGTCAAAGGGACGCAAGTCGTCGATGGTCTCGCCTACGCCGATCGCGTGGATCGGCAGGCCGAACTTTTCCGCTGCGGCGACGAGAATGCCGCCGCGTGCGGTGCCATCGAGCTTGGTCATCACAAGACCGGTAACGCCTGCGACCTCCTTGAAGGTTTCTATCTGCGACAGGGCGTTCTGTCCGTTGGTCGCATCGAGCACCAGCACGACATCATGCGGTGCCTGCGGGTTGAGACGGCCCAGCACGCGGCGGATCTTGGCAAGCTCGTCCATCAGCTCGCGCTTGTTCTGCAGCCGGCCTGCGGTATCGACGATCAGCACGTCGATGCCGGTGGCAGTCGCCTGCTTGACCGCGTCGAACACGATGCCTGCTGCATCGCCGCCTTCCTTGCCGCTGACGATGGGGATGCCCAGCCGGTCCGCCCAGATCTTGAGCTGGCCGATCGCGGCCGCGCGGAAGGTGTCACCCGCCGCCAGCATGACGCCGTAATCCTGCTCCTGGAACAGGTGGGCGAGCTTGGCGATGGTGGTGGTCTTGCCCGATCCGTTGACGCCGATCACCAGAATCACCTGCGGGCGCGGGAACGCGATGATGTCGAGCGGTTCGGCAACGGTGCGCAAGGACTTGGCGATTTCCTCGCCGACGATCTCGCGCAGGCCTTCCTCGTCGAGCCCGCGTTCGAAGCGCCCTTCGGACAGCCGCGTGCGCACCTTGCCCGCCATCTGCGGCCCCAGATCGCTGACGATCAGCGCTTCCTCGATCTCGTCGAGCTGGTCCTCGTCAAGCCGCGACTTGGTGACCAGCCCGGTGATGTTCTGGGTCAGCTTGTCCGACGTCTTGCGAAAGCCGCCCAGCAGGCGCTCGCTCCAGCTGCCCTCGCTCATATTCTTGTCTCCGCTGTCAGCGTATCGCCGTCCTGCCCCGTAATCGTCACTGGCACGATCTTTCCGATATGGGAAGGATCGGCCGCAGGCAAAGCGATGCGCACAAAGTTTTCGCCATGGCCGGTGCGCCCGTCGCGCTCGACCAGGAGGTTCTGCCGGGTCCCGAGCAGCGACTGGCGCCAGCGATCGGCCCGGCTCTTCGCCGCGGCGCGCATCTCGGCAGCGCGGGCCTTGACCAGCGCGCGATCAAGCTGCGGCATCCGCGCAGCAGGCGTTCCCGCGCGTGGCGAGAAGGGGAAGATATGGCCGTGGACGACATCACAGGCATCAAGGATCGCAAGGTTCTGTGCGTGCATCGCGTCGTCTTCGGTCGGAAAGCCGGCGATCAGGTCCGCGCCGATCGCGATCTCGGGGCGCTTCGCCTTCATCCGCTCGACGAGCGCGATCGCCTGCGCCCGGCTGTGGCGGCGCTTCATCCGCTTCAGGATCATGTCGTCACCCGACTGCAGCGACAGGTGGACGTGCGGCATGATGCGGGGCTCTTCGGTGATCAGGTCGAACAGGCGATCGTCGACCTCGACCCCGTCGAGCGAAGACAGCCGCAGGCGCTGCAGGTTAGGCACCAGCTTGAGGATGCGCTCGATCAGCATGCCGAGGGTCGGCGATCCGGGCAGGTCCGGACCATAGCTGGTGACATCCACCCCGGTCAGCACCACCTCGGCATAGCCGCGATCGACCAGCGCGCGCACCGCATCGACCACCGCGCCTGCAGGCACCGAGCGGCTGTTGCCGCGGCCGTAAGGGATGATGCAGAAGGTGCAGCGATGATCGCAGCCGTTCTGCACCTCGACGAACGCGCGGGCATGTTCGGCAAAGCTGGTGACCATGTGCGGTGCGGTCTGGCGGACCGCCATGATGTCGGAGACGCGGGCCTTGGCATTGGCGCGCGGATCAAAGCTTGCGGCATCGAGCTTGTCGATATTGCCCAGCACCCGGTCGACCTCGGGCATGCCCGCGAACATCGCAGGGTCGGTCTGCGCTGCGCACCCGGTGACCACGATCTGCGCTTCGGGCCGGGTCTTGCGCGCCTTGCGGATGGCCTGCCGCGTCTGGCGCACCGCCTCGTTGGTCACCGCACAGCTGTTGATCACCACCACGTCGTCGCGCCCGGCCAGCAGGCCGCGCATCGCCTCACCCTCGGCAATGTTGAGGCGGCAGCCCATCGAGATGATCTCGGGGCCGGTCGCGGAGACGACGGGTTCGGCCATCGGCGTCAGATGTCGATCTCGCCGGTGAAGACGTGCGTAGTCGGCCCGGTCATCGACACATGGCCGCCGGGCTGCCAGTCGATGGTCAGCGTGCCGCCGGGTAGGTGCACCTGCACCGGACCAGTCACCAGCTTGCGGCGGATCGCGGCAACCGCGGTCGCGCATGCGCCGGTGCCGCACGCGAGCGTCAGCCCCGCGCCGCGCTCCCACACCCGCAGATGGATGCCGTCATCGGCGATCTGCGCCACGTTGACGTTGACGCGCTCGGGAAACAGCGGGTCGTGCTCGATCAGCGGTCCCAGCCGTTCGAGGTCGACTGCGGCGCCATCGGCGACGAAGAAGATTACGTGCGGATTGCCCATGCTGACCGCGGCAGGGTCGGTCAGATCCTCCCAGCCCACGGGCAGATGCGCCGTGTCCATGGGGTAGGCGAGGGGGAGGGTGTCCCACTCCAGCCCCGGAAGCCCCATGTCGATGGTCACCGCGCCATCGCCCAGCGTACCGCGCAGCAGGCCCGCCCCGGTCTCGATCAGCACATCGTGCCCGGCGAGCGCGACGACGCAGCGGGTGGCATTGCCGCAGGCGCTGACTTCGCTGCCATCATGATTGAAGATCTGCATCGCCATGTCGGCGGTGCCAGTGGCGCTGGGCGCACGCATCACGATCAGCTGGTCGCAGCCGATGCCCAGATGCCGGTCGGCAAGCGCGCGGACCTGCTCGCCCGTCAGCGAAAGATCATGCTCGCGAGCGTCGAAAATAACGAAGTCATTGCCGAGGCCGTGCATCTTGTGGAAGCGGTGTTGCGCCATGGCCGCGCTTTAGACGTTGCAGGCGGGCTTGAGAAGGCCAATCGGGATTGTCGCCCCGCCGAGCGGTTATTCGCCCAGGGCGGCGCGGCGCTGCGGTTCGGTAAGGCCCGCAAGATCGTCGGTGTCGTCCGAATGGTCCTGCGTGCGCGGCTGCACAGGAAGGCCCAGCATGTTGCGGTCGGCAAGCAGGCGGCGCGCCTGTTCGACAGACAGGGGCTGGCCGAAATGGAAGCCCTGGCCCTTGGCGCAGCCGATTGCGGTCAGATGTTCGATCAGGTCGCCATCCTCGATGCCTTCGGCGGTGATCGGCAGCCCCATCGATTCGCCCAGCAGGGCGATGGTCTGGACGATGGCGCGGCTTTCCTTGCTCTCGTTCATCGAGGTGACGAAGCTGCGGTCGATCTTGATGCGGTCGAACGGCAGCGCGCGCAGATGCGCGAGCGAGCTGTAGCCGGTGCCGAAATCGTCGAGCGCGACGCGCACGCCCTGGTTCTTCAGGCTGCCGATGATCGATTGGGCGAGCCCCATGTTCTCGAACAGGCAGCTTTCGGTGATCTCGATCTCCAGCCGGCTGGCGGGAAATCCGGTCTCGACCAGCAGCTTGACGATCTTCTGGGCCAGCCACGGGTCGCGCAGCTGGACCGGCGAGATGTTGACCGAGATGGTCAGGCTCTGGTCCCAGTTGCGCGCGTCCTCCATCGCCTGGCGGATGACGCAGGCGGACAGGTCGCCGATCATACCGGTGTCCTCGGCGATGGGGATGAAGATATCGGGCGCGATCTGGCCCAGCTCGGGCGAGTTCCAGCGTGCGAGCACCTCGAAGCCGATCAGCGTTCCGGAAGCCAGGTCGATCTGCTGTTCGTAATAGGGCACGAACTCGCCGCGGCCGATGCCGATGCGCATTCCCGATTCGATCTTGTTGCGAAACTGGACTTCGCTTTCCATCCGCGGATCGAACCAGCAATAGCGGTTGCGGCCATGCTTCTTGCTCGCATACATCGCGATGTCGGCGCGGCGCATCAGCACGTCCAGGCTGTTGTCGCACAGGTCTGCGCGCGCAATGCCGATCGACGCGGTGACGGTCAGTTCGGCATCGCCATGGCCCACCGGGCCAGGGATCGGCTGGCTGACCTGCTCGATCATGTCCTCTGCCACGCGCTGCACGGTTTCCGGGAAATCGGCGTCGAAGATGAAGGTGCAGGCGAATTCGTCGCCGCCCAGCCGCGAAACATGGCTGTTGGGGGGCATGGTCGCCTTCAGTCGCCGCGCGACCTCGACCAGCACTTTGTCGCCTGCGTCATGGCCCTGGATGTCGTTGATGTTCTTGAAGTTGTCGAGGTCGAGCATGAGGTACGCAACCGTCATCTCGCGCCGCGTGGCCTGGGCGATCAGGCTCGATGTCGCCTCGCCGATGGCGCGGCGGTTGAGGCAGCCCGTCAGCGGATCGGTGACCGCCAGAGTCTTGGCCTGCTCCTCGGCGTTCTTGTGATGCGCAATCTCGTCGTAAAGCTCGCTGTAGCGCCGCCAGCCGAAGATGATCAGCGCGATGTTGAGTAGAAGCGCGGTGACCGCGATGTTATCCGGAGAGACCGCCATGCCATGATAGCGGTTGATCACGGTCGGGAGGACGCTGCCGGCTGTGCCGACGAACATAAGGATAGCTGCGGTCATGATGCCGCCTGCGATGAAGTCGCGTCCCCGCACCGCTCGGTCGGCCAGAGCCCCCGTGCGATCGCTGTTGGTGGGATCGGATTTCACGTTTTGCACCATCATTCCCCTCAACCGGCCTGGATTATCCGGCTGAATGGCAAGGAACGTAAGCCGCGAGCGTTAAAACATCGTTTACGCTTGGGAAGGGGCGAAGGGCGGCTTTTCAGTATTTCTGCGCGACACGATGGTCAAGATGCGGTTAAGCAGGCCCCGGCCGCGCCCCCTTGCGGTGCGGGGGTTGCCAGCGGACCGAGGTTGCGCTAATGGCCCGCCCAACCTGTGCGCACCCGATTGTGCATGGGCATCCTGTCCCGCCGCTGAAACCGCATCGCCGGTCCATGCGCGCGCCGGTCGGCGAGGTTTCGCCCACCGGCGTTTTGTGCGTTTGGCGCAAGGGCAGGCCTGGCCGATGAGCCGGGGTGGTTGATCGGGACGGTTTGGCGGGCCATGTGGGCGGGCAGAAGGAGAAGCGGATATGTTCGATAATCTGACTGATCGCCTTGGCGGCGTGTTCGACAAGCTGCGTGGCCGCGGCGCGCTGAAGGAAGAGGACGTCCGCTCGGCGATGCGCGAAGTCCGCATCGCGCTGCTCGAAGCCGATGTCGCTTTGCCCGTCGTCCGCGATTTCATCAATTCCGTCACCGAAAAGGCCGTGGGCCAGTCGGTGCTCAAGTCGGTCGCGCCCGGCCAGCAGGTCGTCAAGATCGTCAACGACGCGCTGACCGAAATGCTGGGATCCGAAGCCAGCGACCTCGATCTCGCCGTAGCCCCGCCCGCCGTCATCATGATGGTCGGCCTGCAGGGCTCGGGCAAGACCACCAGCACCGCCAAGATCGCCAAGCTGCTCAAGGAAAAGCACGGCAAGAAGGTCATGATGGCCTCGCTCGACGTGCAGCGCCCTGCCGCGCAGGAGCAGCTCAAGGTGCTGGGCGAGCAGGTCAACGTCGCCACGCTGCCGATCGTTGCGGGCCAGATGCCGGTGGATATTGCGCGCCGGGCGCTTCAGTCCGCCAAGCTGCAGTCGTTCGATGTCGTGATGCTCGATACCGCGGGTCGCCTGCATGTCGACCAGCAGCTTATGGACGAGATGAAGGCGGTCGCCAATGAGGCAACGCCCAAGGAAATCCTGCTCGTCGTCGACTCGCTCACCGGTCAGGACGCGGTCAACGTTGCGCAGAACTTCTCAGAGCAGGTGCCGCTGACCGGCGTCGTGCTGACCCGCATGGACGGCGATGCGCGCGGCGGTGCGGCGCTTTCGATGCGTGCTGTCACTGGCCGTCCGATCAAGTTTGTCGGCATGGGCGAGAAGATGGACGCGATCGAGCCGTTCCATCCGGGCCGGGTCGCTGGCCGCATCTTGGGCATGGGCGACGTCGTCAGCCTGGTCGAAAAGGCCGCTGCGACGGTCGAGCGCGAAGACGCCGACAAGCTCGCCGCCAAGATGTCCAAGGGTCAGTTCGACATGAACGACCTGCGCACCCAGCTTCGCCAGATGACCAAGATGGGCGGCCTCGGTGCGCTTGCAGGCATGATGCCGGGCATGAAGAAGGCCAAGGCGGCGATGAGCGCGAGCGGTGTCGACGACAAGGTGCTGGTGCATATGGATGCCATCATCGGATCGATGACCCCCAAAGAGCGCGAGAAACCCGCCTTGCTCAACGCCAAGCGCAAGATCCGCATCGCCAAGGGATCGGGAACCACCGTGCAGGACGTCAACCGGGTGCTCAAGATGCATCAGGAGATGGAAGGCGCGATGAAGAAGATCCGCAAGATGGGCGGCCTCAAGGGGCTGGCCGCGATGTTCGGCGGCGGCGGTGGCGGCGGTCCTCTGGGCGGCGGCAAGATGCCGACCGAGGACGATATCGCCGGGCTTTTGGGTGGCGGCAACGGTGGCGGCGGCAAGGGCATTTCCGGCGGGCTGCCGGGACTGCCCAACGGGCTTCCCCCGGGCTTTCAGAATTTCAAGAAAAAGTGATTTAAATCTAATTATATCAGAAAGGTAAGGTTCACATGTCTATTTCCATGCGTCTGTCGCGCGGCGGTTCCAAGAAGCGCCCCTATTACAAGATCGTCGTTGCCAACAGCCGCGCACCGCGTGACGGCAAGTATCTCGAGCAGATCGGCATCTACAACCCGCTGCTCGCCAAGGATTCGGGCGAGCGCGTCAAGATCAATGAAGAGCGCGCCAAGCACTGGCTGTCGGTCGGCGCGCAGCCCACCGATCGCGTTGCCCGCTTCCTCGACACCATGGGCATCAAGGAACGCAAGGCGACCGTGAACCTGAAGAAGGGTGAACCGGGCGAAAAGGCTAAGGAACGCGCTGAAGAGAAGGCGACCAAGATCGCCGAAGCCGAAGAAGCCGCTCGCGCTGCCGAAGAAGCCAAGAACGCACCGGCTGAAGAGCCCGCCGCTGAAGAAGCGCCCACTGAAGAAGCCGCTGCTGAAGAAGCACCTGCTGAATCGACCGAAGGCTAAGCCACGACGCCTCTCCCCTCCCGCTTGCGGGAGGGGAGGGTCCGGCTTGCCGGACCGGGGTGGGCAAAGATTGAACGCACTGTTGAAAGCGCCTCTATGCCCGACCGTCCGATAACCCTGGCCGTCATCGTCGGCGCGCATGGCGTGACCGGCGAAGTGCGCCTCAAGCTGTTCGGCTCCGGCCTCGACGGCGTGAAGGCGCACAAGAGTTTCAACAGCGGAGCGTTGACCCTCAAATCGCTGCGTCCGCAAAAGGACCTCGGCATCGCGCGCTTTGCCGAGATCACCGACCGCAACGCCGCCGAAGCGGCGCGCGGCACCGAACTCACCGTCCCGCGCTCCGCGCTTCCGCCCTTGGGCGAGGGCGAATACTATCATGCCGACATGATCGGCCTGCTCGTAGTGTCCGAAACCGGCGAGCCGCTCGGTACCGTTCGTGCGATCGAGGATTTCGGCGCAGGCGACCTGCTCGATATCGCGAGGCCCGACGGCAAGACCTTCATGGTTCCGGTCGCATCCGCCGATATCCGCGACGACCGCATCGCGATTGACCCTGTGTGGGCCGAATAGTATATACATCGCGTATATACAGGAGGCCGTGATGGGTAAGGAATACCGGGCAAAGAGTTTCAAGTCTGGCAATTCCGTCGCCATCCGCATGCCTGCGGCACTGGGGATCGAACCGGATCGGGAGTGGACGATCACCGAACAGAATGGCGAATATGTTGTTCGGGAAATCGGCGCGCCAAGGCGCAAGTTCAATATCGATAAGGTGGCGGGGTCAGCGACCAGCCTCAAACCGATCAAACCCGAGGACAGGGTGTTTGAAGAGCGGCCGCTGCGCTGGGATTTGTTGGGCGGCAGTGACGGTTCATGAAATACCTGCTCGACAGTAACGTCATCATTGCCCTGACGATGAACGCAGACGATCGTGTTATCGGTCGCGCCGGTGAGTGTTTTGAGGGGGACATTGTCACGTCCGCCATCGCTATCGCCGAGGTTGCTCTCGGATCGGTTCGGGGAAAGCCCCCTGGGTTCGCTCAACTGCAAGCCTTTCTCGAGGAAGTACCCGTCTTGGCCTTCGACATCGCAGCAGCCCGCGCCTATGCCGCGTTGCCGTTCAAGCGTCGCAGCTATGACCGCCTGATTGCTGCACAGGCATTGTCCCAGAATCTTATCATGGTCACGGACAATGAGAATGATTTCGCCGACATCCCCGGCCTCAAGGTCGAGAACTGGACCCAATGACCTTCGCAGCCCAGATCCTCACGCTCTACCCCGAGATGTTCCCTGGCCCGCTCGGCCACAGCATCGCGGGGCGTGCGCTGTCCGAGGGGCGGTGGTCGCTCGACGCGATCCAGATTCGTGACTTTGCCACCGACAAGCACCGCAGTGTCGATGATACGCCTGCGGGTGGCGGGGCGGGGATGGTGCTGCGCGCCGATGTGCTCGCCAGCGCGGTCGATCATGCACTTGAACGCTCGCCGAACGCGCCAGTGATCGCGATGACACCGCGCGGCGCGCCGCTCACCCAAGCGCGCGTAAGGCAACTCGCGGACGGCCCTGGCGTCTCCATCCTGTGCGGGCGATTCGAGGGGTTTGACGAGCGATTGTTCGAGGCGAGGCCAATCGAGCAGATTTCGATCGGCGATTACGTGCTTTCGGGCGGGGAAACCGGGGCTTTGGTGCTGCTTGACGCTTGCGTTCGGCTGTTGCCCGATGTAATGGGCGCCTCTTCCAGCGGAGACGAAGAATCGTTCGAGAACGGTTTGCTCGAATATCCGCACTACACCCGACCTCAAATTTGGGAAGGGCGTGCGATCCCCGAAGTGCTGCGATCGGGGGATCACGCGAAAATCCGGGCATGGCGTGACAGCCAGGCTGCGGAGATAACACGGCTAAGGCGGCCGGATCTTTGGGAGCGCCATGGGGGCACTCCGGATCAGTCGCCCTCTGGTGCGCGGCGAAAAAGATAGGACAGGTCATATGAACCTCATCCAGACGCTCGAAGCTGAAGCTATCGAGGCATTCAAGGCTAGCAAGACCATCCCCGACTTCCGGGCTGGCGATACCATCCGCGTCGGCGTGCGCGTGGTCGAAGGCGACCGCACCCGCGTCCAGAATTACGAAGGCGTGTGCATTGCACGTTCGAACCGGGGCCTCGGCTCCAACTTCACCGTGCGCAAGATTTCGTTCGGTGAAGGCGTCGAGCGTGTGTTCCCGCTCTATTCGCCCAACATCGATTCGATCACCGTGGTGCGCCGCGGCGTCGTGCGTCGTGCGAAGCTGTATTATCTGCGCGGCCTGACCGGCAAACGCGCACGTATTGCAGAGCGTCGCGACAACCGTCCCGCCAAGGGCAGCACCGAAGCCTGATCGTTTTCGACAGTCTTTGATCTTGCAAAAGGGCGGTCTGCAAAGGCCGCCCTTTTTCGTTGTCACGTCGTCCCGATGCAGGCCCGCCCAACTCCCCGATCCCCATCCGGGAATTTTCGGCGAGTTGAAGGCAGGCTGATGGACGGTTTGTTTCGCAAGCTGCAGATGTGGCGCAATAATATCTTCGCGCTGTCGCATCATCGCCACTCGCAGCTTGTATTGCCGGGGCTGAGCCGCTAGGCGCCCCGGTGCATTGCACTGGAGGAATTGATCCGTGGGTTATCGAGTAGTCGTAGTCGGCGCGACCGGAAATGTCGGTCGCGAAATGCTGGCCATCCTGGCCGAGCGCGAGTTCCCGATTGATGAAATTGCAGCAGTTGCCTCGTCGCGTTCGACGGGCACCACGGTCGAGTTCGGCGATACCGGCAAGATGATCAAGGTGCAGAACATCGAGCACTTTGATTTCACCGGCTGGGACATCGCGCTGTTCGCAGCCGGCTCTGCCGCGACCAAGATATATGCGCCCAAGGCCGCCTCGCAGGGCTGCGTGGTGATCGACAACTCGTCGCTGTATCGCATGGAGCCCGACGTGCCGCTGATCGTTCCGGAAGTGAACCCCGATGCGATCGATGGCTACAAGGCGCGCAACATCATCGCCAACCCCAATTGCTCGACCGCGCAACTGGTCGTCGCGCTCAAGCCGCTGCACGATGCCGCGACGATCAAGCGCGTCGTCGTCGCGACCTATCAATCGGTGTCTGGCGCGGGCAAGGAAGGCATGGACGAGCTGTTCGAGCAGTCGCGCAACATCTTTGTCGGCGACAGCGCCGAGGCGAAGAAGTTCACCAAGCAGATCGCCTTCAACGTCATTCCGCATATCGACGTTTTCCTCGACGATGGATCGACCAAGGAAGAGTGGAAGATGGTGGTCGAGACCAAGAAGATCCTCGACCCCAAGATCAAGCTGGTCGCGACCTGCGTGCGCGTTCCGGTGTTCGTCGGCCATTCCGAAGCGGTGAACATCGAGTTCGAAAACGAACTGAGCGCCGAGGACGCGCAGAAGATCCTGCGTGAAGCGCCGGGAATCATGCTGGTCGACAAGCGCGAAGACGGCGGATACGTGACCCCGGTCGAGTGCGTCGGCGATGGCGCGACGTACATCAGCCGCGTGCGCGACGACAGCACGGTCGAGAACGGCATCTCCTTGTGGTGCGTGTCGGACAACCTGCGCAAGGGCGCGGCACTCAACGCGGTGCAGATCGCCGAACTGCTGGGCCGCCGCCACCTCAAAAAGGGCTGAAACGTAAGCGCGGTGAGGGCGCTAACCTCACCGCGCTTTACGAGCCTACTGTGCTCTCACTCCCCGATATGGACCGGGGCGACGGCCATGTTCTTGGGCCGGCGCAGCAGCAGAAGCAGCGGGATCGCGGCGAGATTGACCAGCATCATCGCGTGGAAATCGTCGATATAGGCGATCATCGCTGCCTGGCGGTTGATCTGGGCATTGACCACCAGCAACGCCGCATCGCCCAGCGACCCGAACTTGTCGGCAGTGCCGGGGTCCAGCATGGCAAGCGAAGAACCGGTGATGTGCGCGGCCAGATCGCTGTGGCTGACTTGGATGTTGAAGCTTAGCAAGGTGGTGAGCACGGAGATGCTGACCGACGCGCCCAGGCTGCGGGCGAGGTTGAGCAGGCTGGCGCCATCTGTACGGTGGCGGGGCTCGAGCGTGGCGAACGCCAGAAAATTGAGCGGGATGAACACCAGCCCCATCCCGATCCCCTGCACGAACCCTGCGACCACTATCGGGTGCCAGGTCATGTCCAGCGACCATCCGGTCATCATCCACAGCGAATAGGTCGCGGTCGCAGCCCCGGTGATCATCAGATAGCGCGGGTCGACCGTGTTCACCAGCCTGCCTGCCACCCCCATGCTGATCAGGATGCCCAGCCCGCGCGGGGCCAGCAGCAGGCCGGTATCCAGCACCGAATAGCCGAACAACTGCTGCAGCATCGGCGGTAGCAGCGCCATGCTGGCAAACATCACCACGCCCACCACCAGCATGAACAGCAAGGCAGCGGCCATGTTGCGATTGCCCAGCAGGCCGTGCTCGAACAGCGGATTGCGACCCCAGATCATATGCACCGCGAAAATCCACAGACATGCAATCGAGATTGCGGCTTCGATCAGGATTTCGGGGCTGGAAAACCAGTCGAGCTGGGTGCCGCGATCGAGCATGATCTGCATCGCGGCAAGCCCGAGCGCGAGCATCGAAAAGCCGAACAGGTCGAACCGGCGGCGGGTGCGCTCCCGGCTGGGCAGCAGCCAGGCAAGCAGCGCGATGGTGACGATGCCCACCGGCACATTGACCAGAAACACCCAGCGCCAGCTGTAGCTCTCCGTCAGCCAGCCGCCCAGCACCGGCCCCATGATCGGCCCGATCATGATCCCCATGCCCCAGATCGACATCGCGCGCGCCTGGCCGCTGGGCGGGTTGATGTCCATCAGCACGGTCTGCGACAAGGGACCGATGAATGCTGCAGCAATCCCCTGGATGGCACGGAACAGCACCATCTCTTCCAGAGTGGCCGCCGCGCCGCACGCCATCGAGGCGAGCGTGAAGGCGATGACCGCCCAGACGAACAGGTTGCGTGATCCGACGCGCTCGGCCAGCCAGCCGGTGATCGGCATCGCGATCGCGGATGCGACCAGGTAGCTGGTCAGCGCCCAGATAACCGTATCGGCGGTTGCGCCCAGGCTGGATTGCATGTGCGGAAGCGCGACATTGGCGATGGTGGTGTCGAGGATCTGCATGATCGTCGCCATCATCACTGCGAGCGTCAGCAGTCCCCGGTGGCGAACCGGCATGGCGGGCAGGTCGATGGGCAGGGCCCCCGGCGCAGGCCCGGCGAAACGGGCAGGGGCGGCGCGGCTAGCCATCGCCCGGTCCTAGCGGTGCTTGCCGGTATCAATGGTGACGTCTGCCGAAAGCCCTGCGATCAGCCGCCGGTCAGCGGTTTTGTCCAGCCGGATGCGTACCGGCACCCGCTGGGTTACCTTCACCCAGTTGCCGGTCGCATTCTGCGCCGGAAGGATCGAGAACTCCGACCCCGTTCCCGCGCCGATGCTTTCCACCCGCCCGGTCAGCTTGAGATCGGGATAGGCATCCAGCCTGACCTCGGCTGGCTGACCAACCCGCATGTGGTTGAGGTCGGTCTCCTTGAAATTTGCCTCGATCCAGCTGCGGTCATCGACCACCAGTGTGAGCGCGGGAAGGCCGACGACCATGGCCTGGCCGCGCTGCAGCCGCTCTGCCTGGACCACGCGGCCACTAACGGGCGCGCGGATCACGGTGCGGTCGAGATTGAGCGCAGCAGTGTCGCGCCGCACCCGGGCCTGCGCGATGGCGGGGCTGACGCCCGGGACAGCCGTTCCAGTTGCCAGCCGCGATCTCGCCTCGGCCGCGCTGGCCTCGGCTGCGCGCAGTTGCTCGCGCGCCATCTCTACCCTGCGCTCGGCTTCGTCGAGCCGTGCCCTGGTGGTGAAACCGCGCTCCATCAGCGCCTGCTGGCGCTCCAGATCGATCCGCGCATAGGCGATTGCATCGCGCGCGGACGCTATCCCAACGCCGGTCGAGCGTGCTTCGCTCGCCAGCGTGGCGACCGAGACCTCAGCGCCTGCGATATCGGCATCGGCCTGGCGCACGGCCAGCGCATAGGGTTCGGGATCGACGCGGAAGAGGATGTCGCCCTGCTTGACGGACATGTTCTCGCGGACCCTGACATCGATGATGCGCCCGCCGACCTCTGCCGAAATGGCAACCTTGTCCTGCTGCACATAGGCATTGTCGGTGGAGACATAGCGCCCGCCAGACAGCCAGTAATACGCGCCCAAAGCCAGCAGCACGACAGGCACCGCCAGCATCAGGCCGCGCACGGCCCAGCGCCCGGAAGGCTTTTCCGGGGCATCGATCGCGGCAGGTCGGCTGCCTGCTTCGGACGCCGGCGCCACCGAAGTGTCCTGCGTTTCGGGGGAGGTTGCCTTGCTGTCGCCGTCAAGCATCGACCGCCTCCCGCCGCGACAGGTTCACGCGCATGCGCTCGACAAGATCGCCCAGAACGGCGCGCTCTTCCTCGCTCAGCCCTGTCAGGGCAAGCTCCTGCACCAGATCGGCCTCGCGCTGCAGCTGCGCCATCAGCGGTTCGGCCTTTTCGGTCAGATACAGGTTCCAGGCGCGGCGGTCGTTCGGATCGGGCTTGCGGCACACCATGCCCGATTCCGCCAGCCGATCGATCATCCGCGAAAGCGTGATCGGCTCGACTTCGAGCAGATCGGCCATCTCGCTCTGGCGCATGCCGGGATCGCGCTTGAGCCGTGCGACCGTGCGCCATTGCAGGCTGGTCATTCCCAGATCGCGGATGTTGCCGTCGAACATCCGGCGGAAAAGCCTGGCGGTATCGTTGATGAGAAAACCGATCGAGTCTGTCATGGCTATCGATATAATAGCATATGACACTAACTCAAAGCGCGAATGCATTTGCATCCGGACGGATGTTTTGGCAGTCTTTGTGTCATGACATTGACAGCCGACATCTTCTGGTCGTTCCGCTCGCCTTACAGCTATCTCGCGACGCGGCGGTATCGCGCGATGGCAGAGCGCTATGACCTCGCGCTCAACCTGCGCCCGGTCTATCCGCTGGCGATCCGCCAACCCGATTTCTTCGAGAAGAGCCAGCCCGGCTGGCTGCGTTACACGCTGACAGACGTATTCCGGCTGGCGCAGTATCTGGACATCCCGTTTGCGCCGCCAAACCCAGACCCGATCAAGCAGAACATCGCGACGCGGACGATCTCGCCCGACCAGCCTCATGTCTATCGCATCACGCGGCTGGGGCAGGTGGCCTCGCGCCAGGGCAAGAGCCTTGCCTTCTGCGACGAGGTTTCGCGGCTGATCTGGGGCGGCACCGCTGGCTGGCACGAGGGCGAGCATCTGGCCGGCGCCGCCGCGCGCGCAGGGCTGGACCTTGCCGAGCTTGACGCCATTGCGCTGGCCGAGCCCGAGGCGCTGGACGCCGAGCTTGCCGCCAACCAGGAAGCGCTGGAGATGGCGGGCCACTGGGGCGTGCCGACCCTGGTGTTCGATGGCGAACCGTTTTTTGGTCAGGATCGGATCGATCTTGCCATCTGGCGCATGGAGCAGGCTGGCCTTAAAGAGCGGGGATGACCCAGCCCAGCACCACCATCACCACCAGCCGCATCCGCTCCTTCGACGGCACCGAGCTTGCGGTGCACCAAACCGGCGAGGGCAGGGCGCTGTTGCTGCTCCACGGGCTGTTCTCGAGCGCGGAGACCAACTGGATCAAGTTTGGCCATGCGGCAAGGCTGGCGAGTGCGGGCTTTCGCGTCATCATGCCCGATCTGCGCGCGCACGGCGCAAGCGGCGCGCCGCATGATCCGGCGGCGTATCCGCGCGATGTGCTGGTCGACGATGCATTGTCGCTGATCGATACGCTCGGGCTCGACGATTTCGACCTCGGTGGCTTCTCGCTGGGGGCGCGCACCACCGCCAAGCTGCTGGCGGCAGGGGTGACCCCGCGCAAGGCGGTGCTCGCCGGCATGGGCTGGGAAGGGCTGACCGGCTGGGGACGGCGGCGCGATTTCTTCGTCACCGCGATCGACCGGCGCGACGAGGTCAAACGCGGCGATCCGCATTTTCTGGCGGTTGCGTTCATGAAGACCCAGGGGATCGACCCCATCGCTGCGCGCTTGCTGCTAGACAGCTTTGGCGACGTCGATACCGATGCGCTGGTCAAGCGCGACGTTCCCGTGCTGGTGGTCTGCGGCGCCGACGACCAGGACAACGGCTCTGCGCCCGAGCTGGCGCGGCAGCTGCACGTTGCAACCTATCGCGAGATCAGGGGCACGCACATGTCGAGCGTGCTGGAGCCCGCGCTGGCGGACGAAATGGTTTCATTTCTCACCGCTTGACGCTCCGCCGTGGCGGTTCCATCGTTGCTGCCATGCTGCTGCGCCGCTGTACGGCGCATGATGAGAAGGTGTCTGAAATGAAATCCCTGAAATCGATCGTGTCCGTCATCGCATTGTCCGTTGCCGCCTGCGCTGTTCCCGCATTTGCCGAGGACGCTGCTCCGCAGAGCGTCGCTGCCAAGCCGACCGCTGCCGAGGCCGATGCCTTTGTTACCGCTGCCGAAAAGGAGATGTACGACTACATCATCTCGGCCAGCCGGGTGTTCTGGGTCAACTCGACCTATCTCACCGACGATACCAATGCGCTGGCGGCCGAGGTCGGCGCCAAGGGCACCGAGATGCAGGTGCGCTTCGCGCTCGAGGCGGCGAAGTTCAACGATGTCGCAGGGCTCAGCGACGAGACGCGGCGCAAGCTCGACAAGATGCGCGGCGGCATCGTGCTGCCCGCGCCGACCACTCCGGGCGCAGCGGCCGAGCTCAACACCATCGCCACAAACCTGCAGTCGATCTACGGCAAGGGCAAGGGCACGCTCGAGGGCAAGCCGGTGAACGGATCGGACATCGAGGCAGCCATGGGTGAAAGCCGTGACCCCGATGCGCTCAAGGAAATGTGGGCGAGCTGGCACGACAATGTCGGCGCGCCGATGAAGGACGACTACGCCCGGATGGTCGACATCGCCAACCAGGGCGCGCGTGAGCTGGGCTTCAAGAATGTCGGCGCGATGTGGCGCTCGCAATACGACATGAGCGCGGACGAGTTCGCCGCGCTGACCGAGAAGCTCTGGCAGCAGGTCAAGCCGCTGTACGACGATCTGCACTGCTACACCCGTACCAAGCTCAACGAGAAATATGGCGATGCGGTGCAGGCCAAGACCGGACCGATCCGCGCCGATCTGCTCGGCAACATGTGGGCACAGGAATGGGGCAACATCTATGACGTTGTGGCCCCTGCGGGCGCGGGCGATATCGGCTACGACGTCACCGAGCTGCTCAAGGCCAAGCAGTATGATCCGATCAAGATGGTCAAGGGCGGGGAGGCGTTCTTCTCCTCGCTGGGCTTTGCGCCGTTGCCCGAGACCTTCTGGCAGCGCTCGCAGTTCACCAAGCCCGCCGACCGCGAGGTGATCTGTCACGCCTCGGCCTGGGACGTCGACAACAAGGACGATATCCGCATCAAGATGTGCATCAAGGTGAATGCCGACGACTTCACCACCATCCACCATGAGTTGGGGCACAATTACTATCAGCGGGCCTATAACAAGCAGGACACGCTGCATCTCGATGGCGCCAATGATGGCTTCCACGAGGCGATCGGCGACATGGTCGCGCTGTCGATCACGCCCGATTATCTGGTCGAGATCGGCCTGCTCGACAAGGCCAAGGTACCCGGCGCGGACAAGGACCTTGGGCTGCTTCTGCGGCAGGGCATGGACAAGCTGGCGTTCCTGCCCTTCGGCCTGCTGGTCGACCGGTGGCGCTGGGGCGTGTTCGACGGCAGTATCAAGCCTGCCGGATACAACGAGGCCTGGACGGCGCTGCGCCTGCAGTACCAGGGGATCACGCCGCCGGTTGATCGGCCCGACAATGCTTTCGACGCTGGCGCGAAATACCATATCCCCGGCAACACGCCCTATACCCGCTATTTCCTCGCGCGAATCCTGCAGTTCCAGTTCTACAAGGCCGCGTGCGACATCGCCGGCTGGAAGGGCCCGCTCCATCGGTGCACCTTCTACGGCAACAAGGAGGTCGGCAACCGGCTGAACGCGATGCTGGAGATGGGTGCGTCCAAGCCCTGGCCCGATGCGCTCGAGGCGTTCACCGGATCGCGCGAAATGGATGGCACCGCGATGGTCGAATATTTCGCGCCGCTCCAGACGTGGCTCAAGGAACAGAACAAGGGCAAGCAATGCGGCTGGTAAGCGGCGCTGGTTTCAGGGGTCGGTAACAGAACAGGAGCAGAAACTACGGCCCGAGAGCCGCAGCATCTGCCCCTGTCTGAGGTCGCAGCGACCGATGACCGGTCGTTAGAATGATGGGGCCTGCTCTCCTGAAGCGGGGGGCGCCTCTTGCCGGAAAACAGGCCCCGAGGCACCGCGCATGAGGGAATCGCGCGCAGCACCTATCTGTTGGGCGGGTTACAGCCGGGGCTGATTACCGCTTGGTGTTCGTATACGGCGCACCTGCTGCGCTGGTCGTCGAAGGAACGACGGTCGGATCGACATAGTCGCTGTTCTCGTCGGCCTGCGGCGCAGGATCGACCTTGCTCTTGCGGGTCAGCGCGATGGCCGCTGCGATCAGCGCGATACCGCAAGCCGCAAGACCGATGGCCACTGCCGGATGCGCGCGTGCCTGGTCGGCGGCGTATTTGCTGTTCTGGCTGACCTTGGCGGAAAGCTCGCGTGCGGCAACCGTCAGACGCTCAGAGGCATCTTGCGCTAGTTCGCCGGCCTTGTCGCGAAGCGGGCCCATTTCGGTGGTCAGCGCCTTGGCATTGTCCGAAATGATGTGCGCGGCAGCGTTCGCGTTGCGGCGGGCGAGGTCGGATGCGATCCGGGCGTTCTCCGAAATCACTTCGCCGGCCAGCTTGGCGGTTTCGGTGGCCTTGGCGCGCAGTTCGTCGCGGTGGTCATTGACCGATGCAAATGCACTCGCAGCTTCCGTGCGGGCACGTTCGGCGAGGTTCAGCGCGTCTTCCTTGATGCGCGCTGCAGCAGTCTTGATGGCATCGCTCATAGATAATCTCCTTGGCTTCATCGGCTGGGGTTACCATTCCGTTGATGGAGGCATTACGCCGACCACCGCCAAATGTTCCCTTGATCCCGACACAAACTGCATGGTTTTCGACAGAGGAATGCAAAAAGGCCGCCGGGTTGCCCCGACGGCCTTTGTTTCTGTAGCAGTTAGAGAGGGTTGGATCAGGCAGCCGGCTCAAGCACCGGCGGGGCTTTTTTTGGCCCCTCTCCCGGCTGGTCCGGATTGCCGTCGAACTGATCCTGCATCTTCTGGTAAGGCGATGCATAGCGATCGCGAAGATCCTTCCACTCCATAATCATGGTGCCGCCCGTGGCGTTATGCTGCTTCTCCCATGCGCCCAGCATGTCGAGGCAGGCGTGGTCGATATGGTCGAGATGTTCGACATGCACGTGCACTTCGCGGCCCGACTTGACGGTTTCCAGCACGCTCGCAAGCCGTGGGATCGAGAAGAAGGTTGCCGATCCGTGCAGGAACACATCGGTGCGGTTGGCCATCTCGTCGTCCTCCAGATCAACCCGCACATGCGTGAAGGTGTACACCACCTTGGCGGTGGCCAGCACGAAGCCGATGATCACGCCGGTGAGCAGATCGAACACCACGATGCCGCCCAGCGTCGCGAAGTAGATCACCAGTTCGATCCGGCCATAAGAGGCGATCTTCTTGATCTGTGCGATGTTGACCAGCTTGTAGCCGGTATACACCAGGATCGCGGCCAAGGCTGCGGTAGGGATATAGGCCAGCAGCCAGGGCAGGGCGGCAACCGTGCCGAGAATCCAGACGCCGTGCATGATCGCCGAGAGGCGCGATTTGCCACCGGCCTGGACATTCGCGGACGAACGCACGATCACGCCTGTCATCGGCAGCGCGCCGACCGCACCGCATAGCATGTTGCCGATGCCCTGCGCGCGCAGTTCCTTGTCGTACTTGGTGCGCGGGCCGGTGTGCATCTGGTCGACCGCGGTGGCGCACAGCAGCGTCTCGGCGCTGGCGACGAACGCGAAGACCACACCCAGCAGCAGGATGTCCATCGAAAGGCCGCGCTGAAAGGCTTCGGCCGTGGGGATGTTGAGCGATGCTACGATGTTGTCCGGCACGGTAACGCGGTTGATGTCGAACCCGGCAAATAGCGCGACCAGCGTGCCAACGATCACGGCGATCAGCGGGGCGGGCACGACGGCGAGCGACTTGGGCTTGAACTGGTTCCACAGCAGGATCGCGGCGATCGTCGCGACGCCAACCATGGCCGCGAGGTGATGGCTGTCCATCGCCATCGGGAACACTGCCTTGTAGATCGCCTCGGGGATCGAGATCAGGTTCTCGAGGCCGCTTCCACGCGGGCTGTCATCGATCATCACATGAAACTGCGAACCCAGGATCAGCACGCCGATCCCGGCGAGCATCCCGTGAATGACAGACGGCGATATCGCACGAAACCACTGGCCGAGCCGCGCGACCCCTGCCATCAGCTGCAGCGCGCCGGCGATCAGGCCGACGACACCCATCATGATCAGGCCGTGCTCTTCCACCAGCTGGTAGCACAACACGGCAAGACCCGCCGCCGGTCCGCTGACCTGCAGCGGAGAACCGGCGAGCGAGCCCACGACGATCCCGCCGATGATGCCCGTGATCAGCCCCAGCGCAGGCGGTGCGCCCGATGCAATGGCAACGCCAAGGCACAGGGGCAACGCCACCAGGAACACGACGACAGAGGCCAGCAGGTCCTGTGGCCAGCTTTTCTTCATCGTCTCGAATTCACCCATCGGGGCGGTAGTCGCGGTCATGATCATGCTCCTGGGGATCGGAAGGTCAGGGACTCAGGTTCAGGCTGCACATTCATGCTTGGCCACGGCAATCGCGGCCATTTCACTGGCGTAATGCTCGTGCACGGCCACGAACTTGCCGGTGGTGTCATCATAGGCGGTCACATCGCCCGTGCGGATATCATAGACCCAACCGTGGAGCTGAAGCTCACCCGCGGCGAGTCGCGCGGCGACAGCGGGGTGGGTCCTGAGGTGATTAAGCTGCAGGATGACATTTTGTTCCAGCAGCATCTGCATCTTGCCCGCATCATCGAGGTTGCTACCCAGATGATTCACTACTTCGACCGCAGCGCGGGTATAGCCCAGCCATTCGCGAACATGGGGCAGGCCGTCGAGGCCCTCGGGGTTCATCGCGCCCTTCATGGCACCGCATTCCGTGTGTCCGCAAATCACGATGTGCGGCACCTTGAGTGCAGCAACCGCGAACTCGATCGAAGCGGTCATGCCGCCGGTGTGGTTGGTGTGCGGGGGAACGATGTTGCCCGCATTGCGGCAGATGAACAGCTCGCCCGGATCGGTCTGCGTGATCATCGCGGTTTCGATGCGCGAGTCCGAGCAGGTGATGAACAGGGCTTCGGGCGACTGGCCCTTGGCGAGGCTTTCGAACAGCTCCTGCTTCTCGGGGAAGACTTCGGTCTGGAAGCGGACGACGCCTGCGGCGAAATGGGGCATGGGGAGGCTCCTTCTTGATAGATGTCTAAAGGGTCAGGACCAGAGTTCTCGCACTTCCTGCAGCTCTCCGGCCAGGGCCGCCGGGGCGCGAGCCTCGACAAAGGCCAGACCTTCGGTGATCCAGCCCGCGATCTGCGGCTGGGCAAGGCTGTAGAGGTGCTGTCTGCCGTTGCGCCGTTCCGCAACCATCCGGGCAGCCCGTAACAGGCTGAGATGCTGGGAAAGACGGGTCGGGGGCAGGTTGAGCCTCTGTGCGAGCGTGTTCACGTCACACTCGCCCGTGCGCAGTTCCTCGATCAGACGTATCCGGTCGGGATGCGCGATGAGCTTGAAGAACTCGGCAAGCTCACGGGCGATAGGGATGCGCTTTGGCATGAGCCGCAGGCTGGCGCATCTTCAGCTCTGCGTCAATGCATATCTGCAAATATATGCAGACGTTATGATAAAGTTACCGGAACGGCGGCTCGTTGAAGGCGCGCAGCTTGCGGCTGTGCAGCGAGTTGCTCTCCCCGCGCAGCATTTCGCAGGTGCGGATTCCGATCTGCATGTGCGCGGCGATCGCCTCCTCGTAGAAGCGATTCGCCTGGCCGGGCAGCTTCAGTTCGCCGTGCAGCGGCTTGTCCGACACGCACAGCAAAGTGCCGTAGGGCACGCGGAAGCGATAGCCCTGTGCGGCGATGGTCGCGCTTTCCATGTCGATTGCCACCGCGCGCGATTGCGAGAACCGCAGCGCGCTGGCCGAATAGCGAAGCTCCCAGTTGCGGTCGTCGGTGGTGACCACCGTTCCGGTGCGCATCCGTCGCTTGAGATCGGCGCCGCTGGTGCCGGAGATTTCCTCTGCCGCGCCGGCCAGCGCCTGCTGGATTTCCGCGATGGGAGGGATCGGGATTTCCGGTGGCAGCACATCGTCCATGATGTGGTCGTCGCGCAGATAGGCATGGGCGAGCACATAGTCGCCGATCCGCTGGGTGGGGCGCAGGCCGCCGCAATGGCCGATCATCAGCCACACTTCGGGGCGCAGCACGGCAAGGTGATCGGTGATGGTCTTGGCGTTGGACGGGCCGACGCCGATGTTGACCAGGGTGATGCCGCCGAAATCGGGCGCGATCAGGTGATAGGCGGGCATCTGGTGGCGCCGCCATGCGCTGTCGGCCACCAGCGGGCTGGGGTCGGACCCCGGCTGATCGGTGTACAGCCCGCCCGCGCCCGACAATGCGGTGTAATGGCCCTTGCCGATCTGGCTGCAGGCCCAGCCCACGAATTCATCGACATAGCGGTGATAGTTGGTGAACAGGATGAAGCGCTGGACATGCTCGGGCGGGGTGCCGGTGTAGTGCCGGAGCCGCGCCAGCGAGAAATCGGTGCGCAGGCCGTCGAACAGCGACAGCGGGCGGTCCATGCCCTGGCCGAACGGCAGAAAGCCGTCGGCGATCTCGTCCCCGATATCGGCAAGCTCGGTGGTCGGGAAATGGCGGGCGAGTTCGAGCGGGGTGATTCCCCCCAGGTCCATCCCGGCGATCCCGTCGAGCACATAGGGGAAGGGGATTTCCTGGGTGCTTGCCTCGACCGACATGGCCACGTCGTAGTTCTCGCGCAGCAGGTTCAACTGCTCGGTCAGATAGTCGGCGAACAGGCGTGGCCGGGTGACGGTGGTGGTGTAGAGCCCCTGCGCGTTCAGCCGCCCGAACGCCAGACCGGTGGAGGAGCCGCGCTCGCGTCCATCATACTCGATCCGCAGCAGCGGATAGCTGAAACCGCCATTGCGGCGCTGCTCCGGATCGGGGAGCGTTCCATGCTCGACAAAGGCCCGGATGGCGGTCTGGAGATTGGCAACCGACTGCTCATAATGGTCGGCAAGGGCGGTGATGATCTGGTCTACACTGTTCATGTTCGACGCTTAACGACTTTGCGCGACACTGTCATTACCGGAAAATGACCGCCCCGCTGCGGTTTTTCGAAAGGTTGCAACCTGCGACAGGCACCGCTTATGATGCACCCCACACACCAAAGGGGGGGCAGGAGATGACGATGCACAGGCGAGTGACATTGCAGATGTTGAAAACGGGTCTGGTGGGCTGCCTTGTGCTGGCCGCCGCGCAGATGCCCGCGCTGGCGCAGCAGCCGCCGTCCGGCAACCCGGACGACATGACCGAAGTCAACGCCTTCACCCCGGCGAGCGTGCGCCAGATCCTGTCGTCCTTCGGCACCGCCATCACCATTGCCGACCGGCAGACTCCCGAGGGGCGCCCGTTTGTCGAGGCGAGTTTCGGCCAGCTGAAGATCAACATGTTCTTCACCGCCTGCCCGCCGGGGCAGCCCGATCAGTGCCAGGGGCTTTACCTCCTCGCGTTCTGGCCCAAACCGGCGGAGCGCAACCTTGCCAACCTTACCCAGGCGGCAGGCGACTTCAACCGGCTCTACGAGTTCAGCAAGGCGGGCGTTTCGGTGGCGGGTGAGCCGTTCGTGGCTCGGTATCTGATCAGCGATTTCGGCGTGAAGCGAGGAACGCTGCGGCGCGAGGTCACCAACTTCGTGGTGCTGGCGCAAAGGTTCAACCAGGAAGTCGTCGCGCCGCCTGCGCGGTAACACGACCGATCCGCGCGGCCGCGGGCGGGAATGACACGGGCAACAAAAAAGCCGGGCTCCTTTGTGAGGAACCCGGCTTTTTGTGTGTCGGTATCGAACCCGATCAGGCGTCGGTATCGTCGCCTTCGGCTTCTTCGGTCTCATCCTGCGGGATGAGGCCCGGTTCGGCATTGGGGTCAAACTTTTCGACGAAGCCGGCAGGCTGCTGGTCTTCTTCAAACATCTGACGCATCACGTCGACGCCGGCCTTCTGCAGCTCGGCTTCGTCATCGCTGCGCGCAACGTTGACGGTGACGCTGACCGAAACTTCCGGGTGCAGCGCGATCTTGACCGGGAACACGCCCAGCGTCTTGATCGGGCGTTCCAGGATGATCATCGCCTTGGTGACGGCGGTGGCACCAGCTTCGTTCAGCGCATCCGAGATATCGCGAACCGAGACCGAGCCGTAAAGCTGGCCGCTGTTCGACGATGCGCGGATGAGGATGACCTGCATGCCATCGACCGTTTCGGCACGCTTGGCAGCTTCGTCACGCTTGGCGACGTTGTCGGATTCGATGCGCTCACGGTTGGCTTCGAAGACCTTGCGGTTGGCTTCGTTGGCGCGCAGGGCCTTCTTGTTGGGCAACAGGAAGTTGCGGGCATAGCCGTCCTTCACGGTGACGACGTCACCGATCGAGCCAAGCTTCTCGATCCGTTCGAGCAAAATGATCTGCATGTCTCTTGCTCCTTACTTCACGATGTACGGCAGCAGGCCGACGTGGCGTGCGCGCTTGATGGCCTTGGAAAGTTCACGCTGCTTCTTGCCGGAAACGGCAGTGATGCGGCTGGGAACGATCTTGCCCCGCTCGGACATGAAGCCCTGCAGCAGGCGCACATCTTTGTAATCGATGGCGGGAGCATTCTTGCCCGAGAACGGGCAGGACTTGCGGCGGCGGAAAAATGGGCGTGCCATGTGTCTTTATCCTTCTTGGCTCAAGCGTCGCGGTCGCGGCGGGGGCGACGTTCGCGGTCCTGCTTGCGCATCATGACCGACGGGCCTTCTTCCAGCTCGTCGACGCGCACGGTCAGATAGCGGATGACATCTTCGTTGATCGACGTCTGGCGTTCCAGCTCGGCGACGACGCCGGCGGGGGCGTCGATGTTGAGCATCACGAAGTGCGCCTTGCGGTTCTTCTGAATCTTGTAGGCGAGGTTGCGCAGACCCCAGGTCTCGGTCTTGGTGACCTTGCCTGCGTTCTGTTCGACAATCTCGGTGGCGGTCTGGGCCAGCGCGTCTACCTGGGCCTGTGACAGGTCCTGGCGCGCCAGAAAGACATGCTCGTAAAGCGGCATGTATTGGCTTCCTTTACTCATCTGCCGATCGCTGATGCGCGCACCATGCAACGCACCCCTCCGGCTTTCTTCGAATGCCCGCAGACGATCAGTCGTCCGAAGGCAAGCGCGGGCTAATACCCAGAACCTTGAAGAAAGCAAGCGCGGAGACGAGAAAAAGAGGCATCTGGAAAGGATTCCCGATCAATTCGAGGAGTTGAAGATCAGCACCTTGTTGCGGCCGCTGTGCTTGGCTTCATATAGGGCCGCATCGGCATTGCGCAGAACCTGGCGGTTGGGTTCGCCCGGATTGAACGGCGCAATGCCTGCCGAGAAGGTTACCCGGCCGATATTCTGGCCGTTGTCCTTGTTGACCAGCGAACGTTCGGCCAGCTCCTCGCGAACAGCGTCGATCTGCTGCTTGGCTTCCTGGGTGCTGGTGTTTTCCAGCACGATGACGAACTCCTCGCCGCCATGCCGGGCCAGATGGCAGTTGCCCCGGCCGAACCCGTCGAGCGTCTTGGCCACCAGCTGCAGCACGCGGTCGCCCGCTTCATGGCCGTGGGTATCGTTGACCTGTTTGAAATGATCGATGTCGATGAACGCGACCGAGAGAGGCTCGAAGCGCTCCTTGGCACGGATCGTTGCGGCGGAGAACTGCTGTTCGAACGCCCAGCGGTTGGGGAGGCCCGTCAGCTGGTCGCGCTGCGCCTTGTCGTTGGCCTCGTCGAGCCGGTTGCGCATCTGGCTGAGCTTCTTGGTGCTCTGGTCGAGGCTTTCGCTCGCCTTCTTGGTCGATTGCAGCATCTGCGAGGTGATCTTGAGCAGCGCCTTGAACTGCGCCTCGATCGGCATGTCGGCCTGGTCGGCCGGGTCCAGATCGCGCATCCAGTCGAGCCGCGACTGCAGCACCTCGGCATAGGCCATGCTTTCCTTGCCGCTCTTGCTCAGCGTCTTGAAGCCGCCTGCAAGCAGCGTCTCGCTCTCGGCGACAAGCGCGTTCAGGTCCTTGACCTTCATCTGGCCTTCGCATTCGTCCAGGATTTCCGCAACGATCTCGGGCGACAGCCGCCCGTTGGCATCGAGCTTGCGGTTCACAGCCTCGCGCAGCATCATGTTGCCGCCGTTGAGATATTCCCACGCCAGGCGGTAATGATCGGGCACCGGGTCCAGCTGAACCTGCTCAAGGAACGAGAACACCTTGAGGTACTGGAGCTTGCTGATGTTTTCAAAGACGGTTTCTTCCCGCGGGGCATCGTCCTCTGCCCTGGACTGGCCCGCCAGGATGGAAGCCGCCAGCTTCATCCGGTCCCTGAAATTGCCCCGCTGTACCTGGTGTTCCGCCATCGGTTGAGCCCAATCGTCCTTAATCAACTCTTCACCAGCATTAACGACCGCGCGCCGCAGGCCTTAAGTGGAAACTTGATGTCGAGACGATTTTGTAACCTGGCGTAACCGGGCGGGTCAGAGGGGCGAGGTCCAAAGCTGCCGGGCGACCGCTAGTCCGGCATAGCGCGGCTGGTCGATCAGGCAGTTTTCCACCGCCAGCCGGCGCAGATGATCGTGCTGCATCCGGGTCACGCTGCCAGGCTCGCAGCGCAACCGCTTGCGTAAGGTGCCGGCATCCATGCCGATGTCGGCAAGCCTGTGCTGCTGCAGGGCGGCAAAGCCCGGGCCCATGGCGGCGTCGCGCGCGGCCATGCCCAGCGCGTTGATCGCGACCTTCGCCTCGAACCTTGCATGGCCGCTGGCCTGGTCCGCGATCTGCGCATCGAGCCAGCCGCTCACCGCACCGATCAGCGCCGCGCCGCTTGGCACGCCGTTTTCGGTTGCGTGCTCCGCCTGGGGCCATGGCATCGGGGCTTGTGGCGACGGCAGGTCGTCGGACAGCATCAGCAGCAGGTCGATCTCGACCTCGGACGCGCGCCGCCCGATCACCAGCCGCTCGGGCCCCTCCCGCTCGCTGCGCCGCCAGATATCGGCCATCACCAGGCAGCACACCCCCCACCACAGGCAAGAATAGACCAGCCAGAAGCGGAAGCGCGCCGGATCGACCGCATGGCCGGTCAGCGCCTCGTAATGCTGGAGCATGGCGCCGGGCTGGGCAAATCCGCCCAGCATCTGATCATAGTGGCCAAAGCGCCAGCTGGGGATGCAGCCAAAGGCAAGGTCCTGCACCGGGTCTCCCAGATGCGCGAGCTCCCAGTCGAGCACGGCGGACAGGCCATCGGGTGTCAGCAGCAGGTTGCCCATGCGGAAATCGCCGTGGCACAGCGAAGGCTCGACAGGGTCGGGCAGGGCATGCTCGAGCCAGCCGAAAGCCAGCGCATAGATCGGCGAGACACCGCCCAGCGAATGCCAGCGCTGCTCGAGCTCGGCGACCATCTCGGCAGGGCTGCGACAGGGCAGTTCGGCGGGAAGGCGGCCCGGAGATATGGCATGGATCGCCGCGAGCTGCTCGGCCCATTGGCGTGGCAGGCCTGCCAGCGCGTCGCCATAGGCAGGGTCGCGCAGCAGCACCTGCGGCAAGGCCTCGCCAGCCGCGCAGGCCATGATGAAGCCTTCGCCAAGCCCGTCCTCCGGTCGCAGCCGCGCGCGCACCGCCGGCACCATCACCCCATGCTCGCCCGCTCGCTCGATCACGTCGGCCTGGCCGTCGAGCGAGAGGCTGGCGGATTCGATCGCCGCATCGTCGCCGCTCAACCCTTCGGGCATCCGCCGCAGGATCAGCGGCTCGTCGCCCCAGCCAAAGCGCCAGCTCTGCATGCTCGCACCGCCGGAAAGCCGCTGCAACCCGGTAAGCGGACCGTCGCCGCCCAGCCGCTCGCGGCAAAGCGTTTCCAGCGACGCTGCAAAAAGTGTATCGTCCATGGCGAGGTGTTAAGTGGTCGATTAACAGGCCGCAAGCACCTTGCAACGCTGCGTCATCGGAGATAACGGGCGGCGCTTGTCGCGCGAGACCGGGGGGTCTTGCCAGCGACGGACAGATCGGGGCGAGGGACAGCAGGATCATGACACGCGCATTCATTTTTCCCGGACAAGGCAGCCAGAAGGTCGGCATGGGCAGGGAGCTCGCCGCCTCGAGCACCCAGGCGCGCGAGGTCTTCCAGGAGGTCGACGATGCGCTGGGGCAGAACCTGTTCCGGCTGATGTGCGAGGGCGATGCGGACGAACTGCAGCTGACCGAAAACGCCCAGCCTGCGATCATGGCCAACGCCATCGCCACGCTGCGCGCGCTGCAGCATGAAGCAGGCACCGGCAGCCCGGTCAGCTTCGTCTATGTCGCGGGGCACAGCCTGGGTGAATATACCGCATTGTGCGCAGCCGGATCGTTCGATCTGGCGACCACGGCGCGGTTGCTGAAGATCCGTGGTCAGGCAATGCAGGCGGCAGTACCGGTCGGCGTCGGCGCGATGGCGGCGCTGCTGGGCATCGAGTTCGAGCAGGCTGTCAAGGCCGCCGAGCAGGCGGCGCAGGGCGAGGTGTGCGCGGTCGCCAACGACAACGCGTTCGGCCAGGCGGTCATCTCGGGCCATGCCAGCGCGGTCGAACGGTGCCTGCCGATCGCCAAGGAGCTTGGCGCGCGCAAGGCGATGATGCTGCCGGTCTCGGCCCCGTTCCACTGCGCGCTGATGCAGCCTGCGGCAGACCGCATGGCCGGCGCACTGTCCGAAACCGAAATCCGCGAGCCTGTCGTGCCGCTGTTCGCCAACGTCACCGCAGCGCCGGTGAGCGAGCCTGCGGAAATCGGCGCACTGCTGGTCGAGCAGGTCACCGGCATGGTGCGCTGGCGCGAATCCGTGATGGCGATGCACGCTGCTGGCGTGGATCAATTCATTGAGCTGGGTGGCAAGGTGCTGGTCCCGATGATCAAGCGCATCGTCGAGGATGTCGCCTGCGACAGCCTGGTCGACATGCGCGATATCGAAAGCCTGTTGGAGGCGGTGTGATACTTGCTCCTCCCCTTTGACGGGGGAGGATACAAAGGCTTGTCAGCTTGCTGCCTAGCCGGTGTTGGAGAGGGTGGGGCGGTGTCCGCATTCCCCTCTCGCGCTGCGACTGGGTGGCAAAGCCACCAAGTCTCGCGGCCTTTCCCGCAAGGGGAGAGGCGTTAACAGTCAGGAGACTTCAATGTTCGATCTTACAGGCATGACCGCCCTCGTCACCGGCGCCAGCGGCGGCATCGGTTCCGCGATCGCGCGCGGACTGGCGGCGCATGGTGCGCGGCTGGCGCTGTCGGGGAGCAACGCAGCCAAGCTTGATGCCTTTGCAGCCGAACTGGGCGGCGACCATGTCACGCTGGCGTGCGACCTGTCCGACCCGGCTGCGGTCGATGCGCTCGTGCCGCGCGCGGTCGAGGCGCTGGGCGGGCTCGACATTCTGGTCAACAATGCCGGGATTACCCGCGACAACCTGGCGATGCGGATGAAGGACGACGAGTGGTCCGACGTGATCCGCGTCAATCTGGAAGCCGCGTTCCGCCTGTGCCGCGCGGCTGCCAAGCCGATGATGAAGGCGCGCTTCGGCCGCATGATCTCGATCACCAGCGTGGTCGGTGCCACCGGCAATCCGGGACAGGCCAATTATGCTGCGTCCAAGGCTGGCCTTGTCGGCATGTCCAAGGCGCTGGCGGCAGAGCTTGCCAGCCGCAACATCACCGTCAATTGCGTCGCCCCCGGCTTCATCGCCTCGGCCATGACCGAGGTGCTGCCCGAGGGGCAGAAGACCGCGCTGCTGGGCCGCATTCCGGCGGGCAAGCTGGGCGAAGGGGACGATGTCGCCGCCGCCGTGGTATATCTTGCCAGCCGCGAATCCGGCTATGTCACCGGCCAGACGCTGCACGTGAACGGCGGCATGGCGATGCTGTGACCTGCCGTCGCGGGCAAGCAGCGCGGCGCATCCACCATGTTTGGCTGCGCCCGCCTCTTGCCAGCGATCAAAAGCCGCATTAGGGCGGGCGGGTATTTTCGTTCGCACATCCATTTACACACTATTGAAGGAACTCTGAATGAGTGAGACTGGGGACCGCGTTAAAAAGATCGTGATCGAGCATCTCGGCGTTGAAGCAGAGAAGGTCACCGAGGACGCAAGCTTCATCGACGATCTGGGCGCTGACAGCCTCGACATCGTCGAACTGGTGATGGCTTTCGAGGAAGAGTTCGGAGTTGAAATTCCCGACGACGCCGCCGAGAAGATCAGCACCGTCAACGATGCCATCGAATATATCGACAGCCACAAGGGCTGATCTGCAGCTGACACAGGGGCTGGGCCCGAAGTGCCTGCGCAAACCGCACCAGCGGTCGCAGGAGGGCAGCGTCGTCATGATGCAGATGGCGACCATGTGAAATAGGATGGCTTCCCTGTCTGTCGCGATGCGACCGGGGAAGCCATTTTTCGTTCCGGCCAGTGCCCTCGATCGTTTGAGGGAACTGATCGCACAGAAGATATGCAGGAGTGAGGGCGTATGCGCCGCGTAGTCATAACGGGTCTGGGACTGGTCACGCCATTGGGGGCGGATGTCGAGACGACATGGGCGAACCTCATCGCCGCCAAGTCGGGCGCGGGACCGATCACCCGGTTCGATGCGAGCGATCAGAAGTGCCGCATCGCCTGCGAAGTGAAGCCCAAGGACCATCCCTGGGGCTTTGATGCGGACAAGCGCGTCGATCACAAGGTCCAGCGCCAGGTCGATCCGTTCATCATCTACGGCATCGATGCGGCGGGCCAGGCGCTTGAAGACGCCGGGCTGACCGACATGAGCGAGGAAGAACGCTTCCGCGCGGGATGCTCGATCGGTTCGGGCATTGGCGGTCTGCCGGGAATCGAAAGTGAATCACTGCTGCTGGCCGAAAAGGGTCCGGGCCGCGTATCGCCCCACTTCGTCCACGGTCGGCTGATCAACCTCATCTCGGGCCAGGTTTCAATCAAGTACGGCCTGATGGGACCCAACCATGCCGTCGTCACCGCGTGCTCCACCGGAGCACACTCGATTGGCGACGCAGCGCGGATGATTGCGCTCGACGATGCCGATGTCATGCTGGCGGGCGGCGCTGAAGCGACGATCTGCCCGATCGGCATCGCCGGTTTCGCGCAGGCGCGCGCGCTCAACATGACCTATAACGACCGCCCCGAACAGGCCAGCCGCCCTTATGACCAGGACCGCGATGGCTTCGTGATGGGCGAGGGCGCAGGCGTCGTCGTGCTCGAAGAGTACGAACGGGCCAAGGCGCGTGGCGCGAAGATCTATGCCGAAGTGGTGGGCTATGGCCTCTCGGGAGACGCGTATCACGTGACCGCGCCGCAGCCGGAAGGCAGCGGAGCCTATCGTTCAATGGAAATGGCGCTGAAGCGGGCGAACATGACCCCCGCCGATATCGATTACATCAACGCTCACGGAACTTCGACGATGGCCGACACCATCGAACTGGGCGCGGTCAAGCGGCTGTTCGGCGATGCCATTTCCAACGTTTCGATGAGCTCGACCAAATCGGCCATCGGCCATCTGCTTGGCGGCGCGGGCGCGGTCGAGGCGATCTTCTGCATTCTTGCGATCCGCGATCAGATCGTCCCGCCGACGCTCAACCTCGACAACCCGAGCGAGGGCTGCGAGGGCGTCGATCTGGTGCCTCACACTGCCAAGAAGCGCAAGGTGACCGCGGTGCTCAACAACAGCTTCGGTTTCGGCGGCACCAATGCCAGCCTCATCATGAAGGCGGTATAACGCCATCATGCTGCGCCGATTGGGATGCATCGTTCTGGCCGGAGCCGCGGCCCTGGTGCTGTTGATCGGCGGCAATTTCTATTGGGGCTGGACGGGTGAAGGCCCGGCGCAGCAGGAATTGGCAATCGTCATCCCCGCGGGCAGCTCGCTTGCCCGCGCGGCGCAAGTGCTCGAGGACAAGGGCGCGATCAGTTCGGCAGGGGCCTTCCTCAACCGGGCCAAGGTGTTCGGCGGCGATGATCCGATCAAGGCGGGCGAGTTCGTCATCCCCGCACGCGCCAGCAACGCGCAAATCCTCAACATCCTGCAGGGTGGCGAGGTCGTATTGCGGATGGTCACCGTTCCCGAGGGCATGCCCAGCATCCTGGTGCAGGAAAAGCTGATGCGCGAGCCGTTGCTTACCGGCGAGGTTCCGGTGCCCGAGGAAGGATCGCTGCTGCCCGAGAGCTACAGCTTCGAGCGCGGTGAAAAGCGCATCGCGGTGATGCTGCGGATGCAGAAGGCGATGCAGGACACGATCGCCGAACTGTGGCCCAAGCGCTCGCCCGAAACGGTGGTCAAGACGCCCAAGGAAGCGATCACGCTGGCCGCGATCGTCGAGAAGGAAACCGGCAAGCCGTCCGAGCGCCGGATGATCGCAGGGGTCTATTCCAACCGCATCCGCAAGGGCATGATGCTGCAGGCGGACCCGACCATCATCTACCCGATCACGCGCGGCAAGCCGCTGGGGCGGCGCATTCGCCAGTCCGAGATCGCCGATGTCAACGACTACAACACCTATGCGATGACGGGTCTGCCCAAGGGGCCGATCACCAATCCGGGGCGTGCCTCGATCGAGGCGGTGCTCAACCCGGCGCGGACCGAGGCGCTGTATTTCGTCGCCGACGGCACCGGCGGGCACGTCTTCGCCAACACGCTCGCCGATCACAACCGCAATGTCGAAAAGTGGTTCGCACTGCGCAGGGCGCGCGGCGAGATGTAGTTTTGTCCTGCTGGCGCTGCCCTAGCGGCTCCAGCGGCGCTTTTTCGCAGTCAGTGCCAGCCAGATTTCAAGCGCGATCGATCCTGCGATCAGCGCCTGGAAGCCCAGAACCTCGGCCGTGAGATTGGCCGGATCGCCAAACAGCCACGCGTTCTGCAGCACCAGACCAACGGCCGAAGCGATGAACAGCCACAACGCGACATGCCGCCGCAGCAGCAGCGCGATGACCCCCGCCGTGCCCGCAACGGTGGCGAGCACGAAGCCGTAGAACGCGATCGCGGGACGCGCGGCGTATATCGCCTGCTGTTCCGGCGCGAGCTTGCTCACATCGCCCAGGCCGATCACCGGATCGTACAGCAACGCGATGAGGCCGATGACATTCCAGGCAAGCAACGCGATCGCCAGCAACCAGAACCAGCCAAGCGGGCGGGACATCAGCATTCAGAACCTCCAGAAACATTCAAAATGAAGCTTTCTGCTCATTTTGGCAAGCATGTCACGGAACCATGCATCGGGTCCAACCGGACTGTCGCCGGGAATGCGGTCAACTCATCGAAAAAAGCGATCAGGCCAGTCCAATCAATTCATTTCACTCCGTGCGGCAGGGTCGCTACCTGCTGCAGTGCAAAAACAATTTTCCCCCATCGTTCAAAGGAGTTCTACTATGATTGGACGTCAGGTCCCCAATGTGTGCCTCAAAACGCGCGTGCGCGATGAGAGCATCGAAGGCCCCAATCCGTTCCGCTGGCAGGACCAGCTCACCGGCGATCTGCTTGCCGGCAAGCGCGTCGTCATCTTCTCGCTCCCCGGCGCGTTCACGCCGACCTGCTCGACCTCGCAGGTCCCCGGCTTCGAAGCGCTGTACGACGATTTCCGCGCGCAGGGCATCGACGAAATCTACTGCGTGTCGGTCAACGACGCGTTCGTGATGTACCAGTGGGGCAAGTCGCTGGGCGTCGAAAAGGTCAAGCTGCTTCCCGATGGCTCGGCTGACTTTACCCGCCGCATGGGCATGCTGATCCGCAAGGACCATGTCGGCTTTGGCGAGCGCAGCTGGCGCTATGCCATGGTCGTCGACAACGGTGTGGTCACCGACTGGTTCGAAGAGCCGGGCATCAACGACCACGGTCTGGACAGCGATCCCTATGGCGAAACCGCACCTGAAAACGTGCTCGCCAAGATCAAGACGAAGCAGCTCGAACTCGCATAAGCGAGAGCGCTCGCAATATACCCTGACGGGTCGCAAGCGGGGGGCGCGGAGCAGAGATGCACCGCGCCCCCTTTGTATGTTGCGCAGGCCAAGGCTAAGGCATCGTCATGCGACGCGAACCGATCATCATGACTGCCAGTATGGGCGCGGCGGATCAGGCTTGGGCCAATGCCCTGCGCCGCGCGCATTATCCGCCCGAGCGCAATGTGCTCGATGCGCATGTCACGCTGTTCCACCACTTGCCGGGTGCCTATGAGGCCGAGGCGGTGGCGCGCGCCAAGGCGCTGGCGGCAGAGTTTGCCGCCCCCGATGCCCGGCTGAGCGAGGTGATGAACCTGGGCCGCGGTGTTGCCTATCGCATCCATTCGCCGGGCCTGCTGGCGATCCGCGACATGATGGCAGAAGGGCTGCACGGCCTGCTCACCGCGCAGGACCAGGGCCAGCCCAGGCTCCACATCACGGTGCAGAACAAGGTCGAGCCGGCAGCGGCCAAGGCGCTGCTGCAACAGCTGAGCGCCGAATTCCTGCCGCGTCCGATCGCAATTACCGGGCTGGCGCTGCACCGCTATATGGGCGGACCATGGGAGCCGATCGGCGACTGGCGCTTTCGCGGCAAACAGCGCGCCTGAGCCGGGTCAGCGCCCCAGCGCGCGCGCTCCGGCTCTGACCGCCAGAACCAGCGTCGCAATGATCGCCGTGCCGGTGAGGGCGAACTTGAGCGGGGTCAGCACCGTCTTGGCATCCAGCAGATCGGCACGCCCGCTCAGCGCCAGAAGTTGCACGATATTCTCGGCGTAGTCCGCGACCATCCCGGCCAGCATTGTCAACGCGACCCAGCCCGCCGGTGCGCCACCCAGCCGGATCGCAAGCCCGGCAAAGAAGGCGCCATAGGCCAGCGGATACAGCCCATCATAGATCAGCGTGGCATGCGCGTGCACATCACGCTGCCACGGTGTCAGCTGCGCCAGAAAGGCGCGGGCCTGTGTCCCGTTCAGCGTCAGGTCGAGCATCCCGCCGATCGCATCGCCCGTCTGTCGCAGCAATCCCGCCAGCAGCACCATCGCGCCAAAGCTGATCGCGAGCACCGAGGTGCGGGAAAGGCGGGGAACGGCATCTGGCATCGAACCACTCCTGAAGCTGGCGCGGGTGATCCGGGCGGCTGCGGCAGTGCCACCATGCCCCGGCGCACGCGACAGGGCAATTGCCGGGTGTATCGCGCAGCACGAAGCGGGACGCCTCGCGAAACGGCGATTTGTCGCGGTTTGCGACAATTTGCCACAGCGTCCCCGCGAGGCCAACGGTTCAAGCTGGCTCAGTGGCCGGACTGCGACGGGGCAAGGCAACGCCCGTGTTCCGGCCCCTCATCAGGTGTCTGTTCCAAGGGGGAATACGTGTCCAAATTGAAATTCGGCAGCGCGCTCGCTGCCTGTGCGGTGCTGTGCGCCGGTACTTCGGCCTTTGCCCAGCAGGCGGGCCAGCCGGTCCCGAACATCGCCAATTACCAGGAGCTCAGAAAGTCGTTCCGCATCGGCATCCGGGTCAACAACCAGCTCAACGGCTTCGACCAGTCGGCCCGCTTCGAGCAGGACACGATCGACGACATCATCGACTTTCTCGACCCCAGCGTGATCGCCACCGTGGTCGGCTTCCAGAATGCCCAGCTGGGCGCGGTGTCGGGCGTGTTCGACATTCGCGGCGCGACCGCCGTTGCAGGCTATCTGCAGAACAGCGCGCTGCTGACCGTATCGATCGTCTCGCCGACCGGTCAGCTGGTGACCCAGCGCAATGGTGCGGCGTGTACATTCACCTTCAACGGGATCAACCGGCAGCAGGCGTTCAACGCGTTCGATGCCGCAGTGGACGATGAAGGCACGCCGACCTCGCAAGCGCTGCTCGGCTGTCTGGCGCGTTCGTTCACGCGCTTTTCGCCCGCAGATCCGCTGGCGGGCAACCCGGGCAGCCTTCAGGCGCAGCTCACCCGCAGCGCGCTCGATCTGACCAATGGCGATTCGCTGGTCGAGCAGGACGCACAGCCCGAGGGCGCGAACACGCCCAACGATCCCTGGCTGATCGGCGCAACCTACAACACCGGTTCTGCCGGCCGTTTCGACATCGGCCGGGTGGATGCCCGCGTTCAGCGCAGCTTCCGCATCTTCGAGGGCAACCGCGCGCTGCTCAAGTTCGACCTGCCGTTCAACTATGCCCGGATCAACGGCATCGACAGCTACAGCGCGCAGATCGGCCTGGGGCTGGAAATCCCGCTGATCGAGCGCAAATGGTCGATCGAGCCGCGCATCGGCTATGGCGCGGTCTATTCTGAAAATGCCGGCTCGCTCGGGCACATCCTGCAGGGGTCGATCACCAGCCGCTATGTCATCGACGGGATCGGCCGGGGGCGGCTGATCGTCGGCAACATGGTCGGCTATGGCCAGACGCTGGACACGCCGGGGACGCAGGCGAACATCAACCCCGACCTCAAGAACTGGTCATTGCGCAATGGCGTGGCCTATGACCTGCCGCTCAAGGCGCGGTTGTTCAGCCGGGGCAGCTCGATGCGCGCAAGCTATGCGTTCACGCAGTACTTCGGCAGCGATCTGCGCAACGACAGCTTCCACGAGGCGACGATCTCGTTCGGTATCCGCGGGCGGGAGGATTCGGTGCGGGCCACGCGTGACCTGATCCGGATCAACTTCAGCACCATCCAGGCGCGCGGGTACAGCACCTACAGCGCGGGCATCGGCTTCCGCTTCTGATGCTGCGGCTCGTCCCGTTGCTGGCGCTGGCTCTGGCCTCTTTCGGGGCGTGGCTGATGTCGGCGCCAGATGCCTTCGGACAGAGCCAGGCGCGTGAACCGCGCCTGGCTCTGGTCATCGCCAATGGCAACTATCGCGGGTTCGACCGGCTGCAGGCGACCTTCGGCGATGGCGAGCGGATCGCCGCGGCGCTTTCGGGCACCGGCTTTGTCGATCCCGGCGGCGGCGCGGTGCGCACCCGCCGCGACCTGAGCGCGGCCGAGATGGAGGCGGAGATCGCCGCGTTCCGCGCCGCGCTTGCCACCGCTGGGCCCCAGGCCTTTGGCGTGCTGTACTTCTCCGGCCATGGCGTCGCGCTCGGCAATGGCGGCGATGTCCAGATGGTGCCGGTCGATGGCTCACCGGTCGGACTGGCGGCTGGCGGATCGCTGTCGCGTTCGGCTGTCACCCGCAACCTGATGGGCTCTGGCGCACGCACGGTGCTGGTCGTGCTCGACATGTGCCGCAACACGATATCGCTGCCGGTCCAGCAAGTGTCGACCAGCGATGCGGTCACCGGCGGCGATACGCTCGTCCCCGGATCGAAAGGCCTGCGCCGCGTGATCCGCTCTGCCGAAAGCAGCATTCGGCCCGATCAGGGCTATCTCGTCGCGTTTTCCACCAGCGCCGACCAGTTCGCGTTCGACAATGGCATCTTCTCCAAGGTGCTCGCTGAGGAAATCCGGCGCCCGCAGCAGAACATTGCCGATGCGATGAAGCGCGTGTCGGATCGGGTCGCCATGGCCAAGGCGGCAAGCTTCCAGAAGCCGACTTTCGATTATGGCCTGCAGGGCCAGCCGCCGTGTTTCGTCTCGTGCGATCCCAGCAGCGGCAACCGCTTCTATGACTGCGCGAACTGCCCCTGGATGCGGATCATCCCGGCGGGCAAGGGGGTGATCGGTTCGCCGGTGTCCGAACCCGGGCGCGGCAAGGACGAGGCTGCCCAGCAGACCGCGGTGATCGCGCGCGACTTCGCGATGGGGGTGTACGAGTTGACGGTGGCCGAATGGACCGCGTGCGTGCGGGATGGCGGTTGCCCGAAGCTGTCGACCTGGGCGGCGGACAACCCCAACCCGCTGATCCCGGCGACCAGCATCAGCCATGACGATGCGCTCTCGTTTCTGGGCTGGCTGTCGCGCCAGTCGGGCCGGGCCTATCGCCTGCCCAGCGATACCGAATGGGAATATGCCAGCCGGGCAGGGGCCAGCAGCGCCTTTCCCTGGGGCGACAGCATCACCCCTTCGGAAGCCAATTACGATCATACCGCGCGCTACCAGGGGTCTCCGACGTCGCCCTATCGCGGCTATCCCGAGGCGGTGTCGGGCTATCCACCCAACAGCTTCGGTCTCTACCAGATGCAGGGCAATGTCTGGGAATGGACCTCGCAGTGCCTTGATGCGGCCTGTCGCAACCGGGCGGTGCGCGGCGGATCGTTCGAAAGTGTTCCTGCGGCGCTGCGCTCTGCCAACCGTTTCGGCGTGGCTCCAACCAAGCGCCGCGACGATGTCGGGCTGCGGGTGGCGCGCGACCTGGAACCGGACGAAGCCGGGGTGGGCGGCTGAGCCATGCGCGCTGCCTTGCGCCTGTGCAGTCTGGTTCTCGCGCTGGTCGCCGGGGTCGGCTCGCTACCCGCCTATGCCGAGACCCGCGCAATCCTGGTGGGCGTGTCGCGCTATCAGTCGGCCAGCATTCCGGACCTTGCCGGACCTGCAAATGACGTGTCCGCGATGGAGCGGCTCGCGCGCAGTCTTGGCGCCAGCGACATCGTGACGCTCGCCGATGGCGCGGTCACCCGGTCCAGCGTCGAGACCGCGATCCATGACATGGGCCAGCGCAGCCGCAGCGGGGATTGGGTGCTGTTCTATTTTTCGGGTCATGGCGCGCAGGCGCGCGCGCAAAATCCTGACGAGACCGATGGCGCCTATGACCAGTTCGTGCCGCTGCCGGGCTTCGATCCTGTGGGACAGGATCCGGAAAGCTTCATCGTCGACAAGGACTTCTATGCGTGGATGAAGCGCTATCTGCCGCAGGATGTCGCGATCCTGATGGTCGTCGACAGCTGTCATTCGGGCACCATGCACCGCGCCATCGATCCGCGCACCTTCGCCTTCACGCCGCGCATCGCCTTCCGCCCCGGCGAAGCCCGCGCGATCGAGCTGGTGGCGCGGCCCGGGCCAAGGCTGGGTGCGCTCGGGGCGGACGCGACGCCGGGCGTCGTACCCGGCGAGATTGCGGTGCCCAGGCGCGAGGACCTGCCCAATCTGGTCTATATCGGCGCATCGCGCGACGATCAGCTGGCGCTGGAAGCGGCGCTGCCGCAGGAGGGCGCACCGCAGCGCGGCGTGCTCACCTATGCGCTGGAACAGGCGCTCAGCCTGCCGGGCAGCAACGATCAGTCGCCGGTGGCGGATCTGGATGGCGACGGGCTGGTCACGGTGGTCGAGATCGGCTCCTATCTCAACAGCCAGGTGCGCATGCTCACCGCGCAGCGGCAGGAAAGCACGTTGTTCTTTCCCGCAGGCTGGGCCGAACGCCCGGTGTTCGCGGCAGTGCCCGTTCCCCGGCTGACCTTCGATCTGCCTGCGCCCTCTGTGATGATCGCCGGGCAGGGCGACGACCTTGCCACCGCCCCGCAGGACGCCGCCTGGCAGCTGGCGGCATCGTCCAACGAGGCCGATTTCCTGTGGCTGCTGGGCTCGCGCGAGGTGCTGCGCAGCTCGGGCGATGTGGTGGCCAGCGGCATCGCCAGCCAGGCCGCCTTTGCGGGCGTGATGGACAAATGGCAGGCGATCCTGACGCTGCGGCCTTTGGTGTCCGAGCTGGCGATGCGGCTGACGGTGAATCCGCTGGGGTCAGACGCGCTCTATGGCGAGGGTGCGCCGATCGCGGTGGCGCTGGCCCGCACCCGGCGCGGCGGCGGGCCGCGTTACGCCACGGTGTTCAACCTCGCCTCGGACGGCACGGTGCAGTTGCTCTATCCGCTGGGCCCGGATGGCGACGGGCAACTGGACGATGCGCTTCAGCAGTCGCTGCTGGAGACGGTCGTGGTGCCGCCGTTCGGGGTCGATCACCTTGTAGCCCTCGCCACCCCGGATGTTCCCGAAGCGCTGCGCGCTGCCCTGCGCAACGCCGATGGCCAGCGCGCGGCAGGGGGCCTGGCAGCGCTGATCCGCGCAGAGCTCAAAAAGGGGCGCGGCAAGGCCTCGCTGTCGATCGCGGAACTCTACACGGGCAACTGAACGCCGCGCCAGGCGAGCCAGGGCGCGCGCGACGGCGGCGGTGCAGAGCGGCTTTTGACAAGGGCTGCTGGGGGGTGCTGGCGGAGCGGGTGGGATTCGAACCCACGATAGGCTTTTGACCTATACACACTTTCCAGGCGTGCGCCTTCGACCACTCGGCCACCGCTCCGCTTGTCCTGGGAGCCGCCCCCCTAAAGGCAAGTGCGGACCAGTGCAAGAGGTGGTTTGGCGGGCGCGGCGGGGGCCGTGCCGCGCTGGCTTACAACACCATGTGATAGTTCAGCGCCAGGCCCGAAATGCTGAGCTGTTCGGGCCTGGTCTCGACGGTCTTGAGTGTCAGTGTCGCCCTTGCCGCTTCGGTCAGCAGGATCTCGCTGCGCGCGGCAATGTCCTCCCCCAGCTTGCACGCCAGGTTCATCTCGTCGCCGAACAGATCCTCGTCATCGATGTTGAGCACCGCGCCATAGCCGATCCCGATCGAGGCATAGAGCCTGCGATCCTCGGGCAGGATCAGGTTCGCGGCCTTGAGCTGGCGCACGATCGCGCGCGCGGCGCGCACCGCGTCATCGGTCGTATCGAACAGGCAATAGAGGTTGTCGGCCTCCGCCTTGACCAGCAGCCCGCCCTTGTCCTCGATCTCGGGCATCGCCAGACGTTTCATCTGGTGCACCATCAGCAGGAACGCCGCGATCCCGTGTCGCTGGGTGGTGCGCGAAAAGCCGCTCATGTCGAGCACCATGACCGCGCGGGTTTCGCAGAACACCTGCTCGATGGTTTCGGCCAGCGTTGCCATCCGGTCGGGAGTTTCGATCATGTCGTCGAGCAGCCGGTCGAGCGTCGCGCGGCTGTTGCGCAGCGACAGCGGGGTATCATCGTTTTCGTCAGGAACAGCCATGATATTCTCCCCCGCGACCCTGCAAAACCTGCACCGGCTTGCGCGGTTTCGCAAGCGGTCAGCGCGTGATAGCGTGTCCGCCATGACAAAGACCCGAATCCGCTCCGCCTTGCTGAGGTCCATCGCTGCACTGGCCCCGCTGGCGCTGTTGGCGGCTGCCGAGCCGCCACCTGCCAGCCCAAGCCCCGGCGAGATCGTCGAAGCCGCGCCGGCTGCGCATTGGACTGCGATCGCGGCATCGGATCTGCTGGTGATGGAGCTTGCCCCCGATGCGGCGGGCAAACCGCGCCGGGTTGTTATCCAGCTGATGCCCGCGCCGTTCAGCACCGGCTGGACCGACAACATCCGCAAGCTCGCCGCTGCCAAATGGTGGCATGGCCTCGCCATAGTGCGGGTGCAAGACAACTACGTCGTGCAATGGGGTGATCCCGACGGCGAGGACGCGGCCAAGGCGAGGCCGCTGCCTGCCGGGATCGCGCAGGTCCCGGAGAGCGGGTATGTCATCGGGATGGATGCCTTTGATGCAGCCGTAAAGGAATGGTTGTCGGCGGACGACAGCGCCGGGGCCGCTGGAGCCTCCGCTACGGCTATTGGCGAGGAAGTATCGCAGGACGATGGTCGCCCTTGGGCCGGGCCTGACACATACGCCAAGACGCTGGATTTCTTCCGTGGTTGGCCGATTGCCGGAAACGATGAAAATGTGTGGCCAGTGCATTGCTATGGCATGGTCGGTGTCGGGCGCAACCTGTCGCCCGACACCGGCAGTGGAGCAGAGCTCTACACGGTGATCGGCCATGCGCCACGCCACCTCGACCGCAATATTGCGCTTGTGGGCCGGGTGGTCGAAGGCATCGAGCATCTGTCCAGCCTGCCGCGCGGTACGGGCGAATTGGGCTTCTACGAAACGCCCGCAGAACGCACGCCTATTGTGTCGGCTCGCCTGGCGTCGGACTTACCGGAAGCGCAGCGCCCCAGGCTCGAATACCTCGACAGTACCAGCGAATCATTCGTCCGTTACGCGCACGCGCGGTCCAACCGCAAGGACGCGTTTTTCAACATCCCCGCAGGCGGTGCGGATATTTGCAACATTCCAGTGCCAATTCGGAAAATTACGCAATAATGTAATAAAGTAACAAAATGATGTCGCACAGGGAAGGCGGTGCAGGTAAGCCATGGGCAAAACATCCAGCAGGAGAAGTCTGTCATGCGCGTCGGAACCGTCAAGGAAATCAAGAACCACGAATACCGCGTCGGCCTGACGCCCGAGAGCGCCCGCGAACTGGTGCAGCACGGCCATGAGGTCTGGGTGCAGAAGGGCGCAGGCCTGGGCATCGGCGAGAGCGACAACGACTATCTGCGCGCTGGCGCCAAGCTGATCGACACCGCGGCCGAAATCTTCGCCGAGTGCGAGATGGTGGTAAAGGTCAAGGAACCGCAGTCGGTCGAGCGTGCGATGCTGCGCGAAGGCCAGATCCTGTTCACCTATCTGCACCTTGCGCCCGACCCTGAGCAGACCAAGGATCTGGTCGCTTCCAAGGCGGTGTGCATCGCCTATGAAACCGTCACCGATGCCAGCGGCGGTTTGCCGCTGCTCAAGCCCATGAGCCAGGTCGCAGGGCGCATGTCGATCCAGGCGGGTGCGACCGCGCTCGAAAAGGCGCACGGCGGACGCGGCATCCTGCTCGGCGGCGTTCCGGGCGTGGCGCCCGGCAAGGTCTGCGTGATCGGCGGCGGCGTCGTCGGTTTCAACGCCGCGCAGATGGCGGCAGGCCTTGGCGCCGACGTTACCATCCTCGATCGCAACCCCGAGGTGCTCGAGCGGCTGGGCTATTATTTCGAATCGCGTGCCAAGACGCGCTTTGCCAACGCCGCCAATGTCGCCGAATGCGTCGCGGCCGCCGATCTGGTGATCGGCGCTGTGCTGATCCCCGGCGCTGCCGCGCCCAAGCTGGTGACGCGCGAGATGCTTTCCACGATGCGTCCGGGCGCGGTGCTGGTCGATGTCGCGATCGACCAGGGCGGCTGCTTCGAAACCAGCCACGCGACGACGCATGCCGAGCCGACCTATATCGTCGATGGCATCGTGCATTACTGTGTCGCCAACATGCCCGGCGCGGTTGCGCGCACCAGCACCTATGCGCTCAACAATGTTACGCTGCCGCATATGCTGCGCATGGCCGACAAGGGCTGGAAGGACGCGCTGCGCTCTGACGCACATCTGGCCGCGGGCCTGAACGTGTGGAACGGCCGGGTCACATACAAGGCGGTGGCGGATGACCTTGGCTACGACTATTGTCCGATGGAAGAGGCGCTCGCCTGAGGCGCCCACAGCGCAGCAGGAGAGCTTCATGATCGCAGCCCATCAGACCCCCGTCGATTCGCCTTTCGGTCGCCACAGCGAACCGCATGAGGTGCTCGCCGGGATCGATCTGACAGGCAGGAATGCGATCGTCACCGGGGGCTATTCGGGCATCGGGCTGGAAACGGTGCGCGCGCTGGCGGCAGCGGGCGCATCGGTCACCGTGCCTGCGCGCGATAGTGCCAAGGCGCACGCCGCGCTGGACGGCATCAAGGGCGACATCCGCATCGCGCTGATGGACCTTGCCGATGTCGCATCGGTGCGGCGTTTTGGGCAGGGCTATGCCGAGAAGGTCACGCGGCTCGACCTGCTGATCAACAACGCAGGTGTCATGGCGTGCCCGGAAACACGGGTGGGGCCGGGCTGGGAGATGCAGTTCGGTACCAATCATATGGGCCATTTCGCGCTGGCCGACGTTCTGCTGCCGCTGCTTGAGCGTAGCGGTGAATGCCGCGTGGTGGCGCTGTCATCGACCGGGCACAAGCTTTCCGACATCCGCTGGGACGACCCCAACTGGAGCGATGGCAGCTACGACAAATGGAAGGCTTATGGCCAGTCCAAGACCGCCAATGCGCTGTTCGCGGTCGCGCTGAATGCGCGGCTGGCCGAAAGCGGCGGTATGGCGTTTGCCGTCCACCCCGGCGGCATCATGACCCCGTTGCAGCGGCATCTGCCGACCGAGGAAATGGTCGCATTGGGCTGGCTGAACGAGCAGGGCGAGATTGCCGAGGGTGCCCGCGCCATGTTCAAGACACCCGCGCAGGGCTGCACCACCACGCTGTGGGCCGCCACCAGCCCGCTGCTACACGGCAAGGGCGGGGTCTATTGCGAGGATTGCAACATCGCGGCAGTCTCCAGCGGCGAGCCCGTCCGCTATCGCTTTGTCGAGCCGCACGCGGTGGACAGCGACAGTGCCAAGCGGCTGTGGGACCTGAGCGGCCGGTTGCTCGCCCACGCCTGAGCCGCAAACTGCCCTAGCGGAAATCCGCAAACGCGATGAGCTTGCGAAACCCGGCCGTGCAGCTGGGCTTGCCATCGACCACGCGCTGCTCGACCCAGATATCGCCCGAGTGATACCCCCATTGCGCCAGCCGCTTGCGGGGTTGCGCCACCGTCTGCCCGCCCAGCCAGCGCGCGACCGCAGGTTTGAGCGCCAGCCGCGCGCGGCCTTGCGCGTTGCAGGCGCGGGTGCCGTGCCAGCTTTCGATGTTCCTCGCGAGATCGGCCTGGACGCGGGTCCGCTTGCCTGGGGGAGTGCCGTGATCGGCCGAGCGGAAGGACAGCATCTGCGCCTGGGCGGGCCAGCCGAGCACGACCCATGCACCCAGCACGCTGGTCAGGAACAGCGCCAGACCTATCGCCACTCGCCGCATGGAGTCCCCCGAAGGCCGTCCTGCCGATGGCAAGACCCAAACACCCCGATCGATCGGCCCGATGCTGTGGCCGGGTGACAAGGGTGGCCTGATCGCCGGGGCCGGGGCACGAAAGATGGCCAGCAGCCAGTTGGGTCGACGAATACCCCCGGTCCCGCCGATCAGACCATGATCCTGCTAGCGCAAACGGGGCGAAACTAGGCTGTAGCAAATTGTTGCGAAGCGGTGAAAATCGCGGAGTATGCAGGTGACGCAGGCGTTACTCGATCAGGTCAGCCGCACCTTGGGGGTGGCGATCACCACCTTGTTGAGCAGCGCCTGCACCTCGGCATCGCCCTGCCACTGCTGGGCGATGCGCTTGTTCAGCGTCGCCGAATACCAGCGTTCGCCCAGCATCGCTGCCTGGCGCAGCAGCGCGACCAATGTCTCGCGGTCGCCCATGCTGGAGGCCTGGAAGGCGGGGGTCATCCGCGTCTTGCGCTCGCCTGCGGCAAATTCGCGCTGGGCATCGGCCACCAGCACCAGATGCGCTGTCGCCGGATTGCGGACGACCGCCGTATCCAGTTTCTGTGCAAGCGCGAGCAGCTCGGGCACCTTGCGCAGCCTGGCCAGCTCGCCGAATTCACGGGCATAAGCGCGGATGTCGCCGCGCGAGATATGCGCCCAGGCCAGGCAGTTGCGGATCGTCGCATCGTCGGGATATTGCGCCTTGAGCTGGTTGAGTTCCATCAGCGCACGACGGTCTCTTCCCGCCTGCCAGTGCGCGCACGCGCGTTCGATCGCGATCGCCGGAGTGCCCGGCAACAGCAGCTGCGCGGTATCATACTCGCGCTGCGCCGCCGTATCCTGGCCCAGATCGGCCAGAACGTTGGCGTACCAGAAATGGCTCAGGCCATCGTGCGGGTCGAGCGTCAGCGCGCGCTGGAACGAATTCACTGCGCGCTGGGCGTCATAGCTCCACCAGTACTGGATGAAGCCATTGGCACGGTGTGCGGCTGGCAGGCGGCTGTCGAGCTTCAGCGCCTGTTCGACGGCGGATTTCGCCGCGCTATAGGCCCGGCTCTCGGTCGCCGCGCCGTATTCGCGCGTGATCAGCCATGCCTCGGCAAGGCCTGCATAAGCGGGCGCGAATTCGGGATCCGCGGCGATCACGCGCTCATACAGCCCGATCGCCCGGCTGAGCGCGGCGGGCGTGCGGCGAGCCCACAGATCACGCGCGGCGACATAGTCGCTGGCCACCTTGGGGTCGCGGGGCAGGGGGACGATCTGTTCGCTGCGCGGTTCGCCGGGCGACTGCGCCCCGCCAAGCATCGGCAGCGACACTGCAAGCACGCCAGCCAGCGCCACCGCGCCGAGGGAAGGCCACAGCCAGCGCCGGGACGATTGCGACGGTGCATCCGTCCCGAGCGATTGCGTCTGAGGCGCGGACGGTGGCGGTGCGCTGCTGGCGGGCAGCGGAGCTTCGGGCTCGGGCGCTGCCGGCGCGTTAGCTAGGTCGTCCTGCTCGGCGCGGCGAGCCCAGGTGGCAAGCTCGCGCTCATAGGCGAAAACGGATCCCTGTTTTCCGCCGGGCAGGCGGTGGACGGGCAGGTCACGCTCGCGCGCCCAGCGCATTACGGTCGTCCGGTCACGGCGGAAATATCCGGCGATAGACTTCCAGCCATCCAGTCTGCGATCGGGGGATTCCGGCTGGTTCACCACTGGTCTCACAGATGCCTAAGCGCGCGCTCAGCAGCCCGGACACGCACAATAGCCGCCGGAACGCACGCCGACATTATCGGCAATCTGCCGATGGAGTCTATCTAAAATGCTGAAAACCAAGCGGATCATGGCCGCTTAAAATCTCGGCGGGGGCAAAGAAAAAATTTCCGGCGCCGATTGTGTCCGGGATGGTAGCGGAGGAGGGACTTGAACCCCCGACCTACGGATTATGATTCCGCCGCTCTAACCAGCTGAGCTACTCCGCCATCCCGGCGCGCCCGGCGTTATTCAGCCGGGGCAGGCCGCGCGCTATAGTTGGCACTTGCGCGATGGTCAAACCAAAATGCGCCTCAACACCGCTATTGGATTGCGCCATGATGAGCAGGCTTGTTTTCCGCAGCGTCAACCGGCACATGGCGCGCAGGATCACGGTTGCCGAAGGGCTATCGAGCAGGAGAGGGATGCGGTGCAGGACAGCTATGACATTGCCATCGTCGGAGCAGGACACGCGGGCGCACAGGCGGCGATCTGCCTGCGCCAGATGGGGTTCGCAGGCTCGATCGCGCTGATCGGCGAGGAGCAGTTCCCCCCTTATGAGCGCCCGCCGCTGTCCAAGGAATATCTCGCCGGCGACAAGCCGTTCGAGCGAATCCTGCTGCGTCCCGAAACCTTCTGGAGCGAGCGGCAGGTTGACCTGCAGCTCGGCAAGCGGGTGACCGCGGTCGATCCGGTCGCCAAGTTGCTGACCACCAGTGGCGGCACGCAGACCGGCTATGGCCAGCTGATCTGGGCAACCGGTGGCACGCCCCGGATGATGGATTGCCAGGGCAGCAATGCCAGCAACGTCTTTGCCGTGCGCACCCGCGCCGATGTCGACAAGATCATAGCGCGGCTCGACAACACGCAGAGCGTCGCGATCATCGGCGGCGGCTATATCGGGCTGGAAGCGGCCGCGGTAATGCGCAAGCTTGGCAAGCAGGTCACGCTGATCGAGGCGCTGGACCGGGTGCTCTCGCGGGTTGCCGGCCCGTCGCTGTCGGCATTCTTCGAAAAGGAACACCGCGACCACGGTGTGGATCTGCGCACCGGCTACACCGTCGATCACATCGAGACCGACGAGGCGGGGCATGCCGTCGCGGTGCGCTGCGGCAATGGCGAGCGGATCGCGGCGGACATGGTGATCGTCGGTATCGGCATCATCGCGCAGACCGGGCCGCTGATCGCAGCCGGGGCAGCGGGCGGCAACGGGGTCGATGTCGACGAGTTCTGCCGCACCAGCCTTCCCGATGTCTATGCCATCGGCGATTGCGCCGCGCACGCCAACGCCTTTGCCAACGACCGGGTGATCCGGCTGGAATCGGTGCAGAATGCCAACGACCAGGCCAAGGTCGCCGCAAGCCACATCATGGGCACGGCCGAGCCCTATCAGGCGGTACCGTGGTTCTGGTCCAACCAGTATGACCTCAGGCTGCAGACCGTCGGCCTGTCGCTCGATTACGATCAGGAACTGGTGCGCGGCGATCCTGCCAGCCGAAGCTTCTCGGTGATCTACCTGCGCGGCGGCAAGGTGATCGCGCTCGACTGCGTCAATGCCACCAAGGACTATGTCCAGGGCCGCAAGGCGGTGCTCGAAGGCGTGCCGCTCGATCTGACGGAACTGGCCAATCCGGCTATCCCGATCAAGGAAGTCAGTCACGCCTGATTGGCCGGAGTGCCGGTGCGGACCATGGTGTCGGTCCATCGCGAAATTTTGTTGCCGGGGATGAAACAAACTTGCCCCGTCAGGGGTTAACCTTCTAATACCGCGCCATAATCGTATACGGTGTCCCCAGTTTCTTCGAGTCTGTCATTTCCTTATCCGTTCGACCAACACGAACGATCGTGAAGCACGTCGCCCTGGCAGGGCTGGCGGCGCTCGCGCTTGCCGGATGCTCTAGCGCAGAGGACGACAAGAGCGGCGAACGGCCTGTGCCCGAAGTCGGCTTCGTTGTCGTCCGGGCGAGCCCCGTGCCCGTTTCGGTCGAGCTAGCCGGGCGGATCGCTGCTTTCGAGATGTCCGAGGTTCGCCCGCAGGTCACTGGCATCATCCGCCGCAGGTTCTTCGCCGAAGGCGCTGTGGTGCGGGCAGGGCAGACGCTCTACGAAATCGATCCGAGGCTGTATCGCGCGGCGACCGCAGAGGCGAACGCCAACCTCAACAGCGCGATGGCCAATGCCGAGGCAACCCGCATCCGGGCCGAGCGGCTGAAGCCGCTAGCCGAGGCGCAGGCGGTGGCGCTGCAGGATTATGTCGATGCCGCCGCCGCTGCGCGTCAGGCCGCCGCAGCGGTGCAGCAAAGCCGCGCGCAGTTGCAGACCGCTGACGTGAACCTGCAGTTCACCCGCGTTCCTGCGCCGATCACCGGGCGCATCGGGCGTTCGCTGTTCACCGTGGGCGCGCTGGTCACCGGCAACCAGGCCGAGCCGCTGGCGGTGATCCAGGGGGTCGATCCCGTGTTCGTGGACATCCAGCAATCGAGCGCGGAACTGCTGACGCTGCGCCGCTCGCTCGCGCAGGGCGGGGCTGCGCCAGCGAGTGCAGAGGTGTCGCTGGTGCTGGAAGACGGCAGCGACTACGGGCCGCGCGGTGTGGTGCAATTCTCCGAAGTGATGGTCAACGCCGCGACCGGTACGGTCACGCTACGCGCGCGCTTTGCCAATCCCCAGGGGCTGCTGTTGCCCGGCATGTTCGTCCGCGCCCGCTTCGACCAGGCGATCAACACCAGCGCCATTCTGGTGCCGCAGGCCGGGCTCAGCCGCAATGCCCGCGGCCAGGCGGCGGTCTTCGTGATCGACGCGCAGAACCGCGCGACCGAACGCCAGGTGACCGCAGACAGGGCCGTGGGCACCGACTGGGTGGTCACCAAGGGACTGAAGCCGGGCGACAAGGTGATCGTCCAGGGACTGGCCAAGGTCAGGCCCGGCGCGCCGGTCCGCCCGGTTCCGGCCAGCAAGCCGCAGGTGATTGCACCGCCGCCCCCGCCGAAGCGCGGCTGAGGCCGGCGCATGTCACGGATATTCATCGAGCGGCCGATCTTTGCCTGGGTGCTGGCGATCATCACCATGCTGGCCGGGGTCGGGGCGATCTATCTGCTGCCGATCGAACAATATCCCGATGTCGCGCCGCCACAGGTCAACATCCGCGCGACCTTCCCCGGAGCATCGGCGGACACGCTGGAGAACAGCGTCACCCAGATCATCGAGCAGCAGCTCACCGGGATCGATGGGCTGCTCTATTTCAATTCCAGCTCGAGCTCGCGCGGGCAGGTGACGATCAGCGCGACGTTCGAAAAGGGCACCGATCCCGATATCGCCCAGGTCCAGGTGCAGAACCAGGTCCAGCAGGCGCTGGCCCGCCTGCCGCAGCAGGTGCAGCAGCAGGGGCTGCGCGTTACCAAGTCCAACCCCGATTTCCTGCTGATCGTCGGCGTCTACGACGAGACCGACCGCAGCACCAATATCGACGTCTCCGACTTTCTCGTCTCCAACCTGCAGGATCAGCTCGCGCGGATCGAGGGGGTCGGCGAGACCAACGTGTTCGGCTCGCAATATGCGATGCGCATCTGGATGGACCCGGACCGGCTGGCTTCGGTCGGTTTGATGCCGGGTGACGTGATCACCGCGATCCGTAACCAGAACACCGAAGTGGCCGCAGGCGAGGTGGGTGGCCTGCCGCAGCCCGATACCAACCAGCTCAACGCCACGGTAACCTCGCAATCGCGGCTGCGCACCGTCGACGAGTTCAAGGCGATCATTCTCAAGTCCGAACAGAGCGGCGCGATCGTCCGCCTGTCCGATGTCGCCCGGGTGGAGTTGGGGGCAGAGAATTACTCTGCATCCAGCCGGATCAACGGCCATCCGGGGGCAGGTCTTGCGGTGTCGTCCGCGCCGGGCGCCGACGCGCTGGCAACCGCAGATCTGGTCAAGCAGGCGGTCAGCGAGGCCGAGGCGAACTTCCCGCCCGGCTACAAGGTCGCCTATGCCAACGATACCACCGCGTTCATCCGGCTGTCGATCGACGAGGTCGTCCAGACGCTGATCGAGGCGATCATCCTGGTCGTCATCGTGATGTTCGTGTTCCTGCAGAGCTGGCGCGCGACGCTGATCCCCACCATCGCGGTTCCGGTGGTGCTGCTGGGCACGTTCGCGATCTTCTATCTGTTCGATTTCTCGATCAACACGCTCACCCTGTTCGGGCTGGTGCTGGCCATCGGCCTGCTGGTCGATGATGCCATCGTGGTCGTCGAGAACGTCGAGCGGTTGATGGAGGAAGACCCCGAGCTCACCCCCAAGGAAGCCACGATCAAGTCGATGGCCGAAATCCAGGTCGCGCTGGTCGCCATTGCGGTTGTGCTCTCTGCGGTGTTCCTGCCGATGGCGTTCTTCGGCGGATCGACCGGGGTGATCTACCGCCAGTTCTCGATCACCATCGTCTCGGCGATGGTCCTCTCGGCGCTGGTCGCGCTGATCCTCAGCCCGGCGCTGACCGCCAGCCTGTTGCGGCAGAAGCAGATCGACGGGCACGAGCGGCAAAGCTGGCTCGAACGCCGCTGGCCAGCTGGCGCGCGGCGCGTCGACAAGGCGCAGCACTGGTTCAACCACGGCTTTGCGCGCGGTACCGACCGCTATGTCGCTGCGGTCGAGAAGGTGGTGGACCGCAAATGGCTGTTCCTTGCGATCTATGCGATCGTCCTGGTCCTGCTCGCGGTGCTGTTCGTGCGGCTGCCCACCAGCTTCCTGCCGACCGAGGACCAGGGCTCTGCGCGCGTGCAGTTCCGCCTGCCCGCCGGTGCCACCCAGGGTCGCACCCGCGAGGTGCAGCTGGCGATCGAGAAGTACATGCTGGAAAAGGAACGCGACAACATCGCGGTGATGTTCATCGTTGCCGGTGGCGGGCAAGGCGCGGCGGGACAGAACACCGGCCAGGGCTTCGTCAACTTCGTCGACTGGTCCGAGCGCGAGGGCGCGGAAAACTCAGCCGACGGAATTGTCGAGCGCGCCGGAAAGGCATTTTCGCAGTTCCGCGATGCGCAGGTCAACGCGCTTGTCCCCGCCGCCATTCGCGGCCTTGGGCAGACCAACGGCTTCAGCCTACAGTTGCAGAACACCAGCGGCATGACTCGCGAAGAGTTTACCGCCGCGCGCGACAAATTGCTCGAGCTGGCGGAAGGCGACCCGGTTCTGGCCGGCGTCCGGCTGGGCGAGCTGCCCGATGTCGCGACGCTGCAGGTCAACATCGATCAGCCCAAGCTGGCGGCCCTAGGGCTCAACCAGCAGGATGTGAACACCACGCTGTCGGCCGCCTGGGGCGGGCAGTATGTCAACGACTTCATCGATCGCGGCCGGGTCAAGCGCGTGTTCGTGCAGGGCGACGCGCCCTATCGCGCGACGCCCGATGATCTCAATGCCTGGTTCGTGCGCGGCGCGCAGGGCCAGATGGCGCCGTTCTCTGCCTTTGCCCGCACCAGCTGGGCGACCACGCCGACCACGCTGTCGCGCTTCCAGGGCTATCCCAGCTTCCAGTTCGAAGGCCAGGCCGCGCCGGGCGAAAGCTCGGGCGCTGCGATGGACCGGATCGAGGAGCTTGCGAAAGAGATTCCCGGGGTCGGCGTCGCCTGGTCTGGCCTGTCGTTTCAGGAACGGCTGTCCTCAGGACAGGCGCCATTGCTTTACGGCCTCTCGCTGCTGGTTGTCTTCCTGTGCCTGGCTGCGCTGTACGAAAGCTGGACAATTCCCGTTGCGGTGATGCTTGTCATCCCGCTGGGGCTGGTCGGCGCGGTATTCGCGGTGACGCTGCGCGGGCTGGAGAACGACGTATATCTGCAGATCGGGCTGCTCACCACCATGGGGCTGGCGGCGAAGAACGCCATTCTGGTGATCGAGTTCGCCGAACAGGCGGAAAAGCGTGGGAGCCGCGTGATCGATGCGGCGCTGGAAGCGGCGCGGCTGCGGTTGCGACCGATCCTGATGACCAGCCTTGCCTTCATCTTCGGCGTGCTGCCGCTGGCTCTGTCCAGCGGAGCAGGGGCCAACAGCCGCATCGCCATCGGGACGTCGGTGATCGGGGGCATGCTGACCGCGACGGTGCTGGCGATCTTCTTCATCCCGCTGTTCTTCGTGCTGGTCCGCCGCACCACGCGCGATACCTTGAAGAAGCTGCACATCGGCGAACCCAAAACGAGCGAGGGCGCGGTATGAGGGGCGCTGCACTGATCGCGATCGCGTTGCTTTCGGGCTGCTCGATGGCGCCCAAATATGTCCAGCCAGAGCTGCCGGTGCCGCAATCCTGGCCGGTGGGCGATGCCTATCTGGCGCAGAGCGAGGCGTCTCTGCCGGTATTGTCCTATCGCGAAGTGTTCGTCGATCCCCGGCTGGCGCAAGTGATCGATCAGGCGCTGGCCAACAACCGCAACTTGCGCGTCGCAGCCGCCAATATCGAGGCCGCGCGTGCGCAGTTCCGAATCCAGCGGGCCTCTCAGCTTCCGCAGATCGGGGTGGCGGCGGGTCGCACGCAGTTCGACAACGGCACCGCCAACCAGAACCGCAACCAGGATGTCGACATCGGCAACAGCCCGACCGCGAGTCGCTCGACCGCAGGGGTGCGTTATACCGCCGATGTCAGCACCACCGCATTCGAGCTGGACCTGTTCGGGCGGCTGCAATCGCTGTCCGATGCCGCGCTCAACCGCTATTTCGGCACCGAGGCGGCGGCGCGCGCCACGCGGCTGACGCTGATCGGCGATATCGCCGATGCCTGGCTGACCTATGCCACCGACCGCTCTTTGCTCAAGCTGGCCGAGGACACCGCCGCGAACGCGCGCGAGCGTGTGAAGCTGACCCGGCTGCGGCTCGATGGCGGCATCGCGCCGCGCACCGATCTGCGCCAGGCCGAGCAGATCCTCGCGACCGCCGAGGCCGATATCGCCGCACAGACCACCGCGCTGGCGCAGGATGTCAACGCCTTGCAGCTGCTGGTGGGGGCCCCGGTCGACGAGGCGCTGCTGCCGCGATCGCTCGCCGATGCGGGCGAGGCGGTGAAGACTTTGCCCGCCGGGCTCGATTCCACCATCCTGCTGCGCCGCCCCGATGTGATGCAGGCGGAGTATGAGCTGCGCGCCGCCAATGCCGAGATCGGCGCGGCGCGCGCAGCGCTCTTCCCGCGGATCACGCTGACGGGGCTTGCAGGGCTTGCCAGCAACGCGTTGTCGACGCTGTTCACCGGCGCGGCGTTCAATTATTCGGCAGGCGCCAATGTGCGCTATTCGCTGTTCGCCGGCGGCGCCGCGCAGGCCGGCGTGGCGCAGACCCAGGCGCAGCGCGATGCGGCGGTGGCAGGCTATGAAGGCGCGATCCAGGCGGCATTCCGCGATGTCGCCGATGCGCTGGCGCGCCGCGGCACGATCACCGAACAGCTCCGCGCCACCCGCGCCTTTATCGAGGCGGCGGAGGACAACTACCGGCTGACCGACATGCGCTATCGCGGCGGGCTGGACTCGTTCCTCACCAGCCTCGATGCGCAACGCTCGCTCTACACCGCAGAGCGCACGCTGCTGACGACGCGGCTGGTGGAAGCGAGCAACCGGGTGACGCTGTACCGCGCGCTGGGCGGCGAGGCGATTACAGCGCCGTAAGGTGGTGCCAGGCGGAAGCCAAGTTGCAGCCTTCAGCAAAGCAAACGCTCAGTCGATCGTCACGCCCGCGCACGCGGGGGGCCCGCTCATCTTCCGCAGTCGCGCAAAAGCGGGATTCCCGCGTTCGCGGGAATGACGAGGCTATGAAAACGCTGGGAATGGCCGCCTGCCTCGCCTCGCTGAGAGCGCGAAGGGCAAGGCAGGCGAATTCTATTCCAGGATAGGCTCAGCCCTTGGGGCGCTTGCCGGGGCCACCTGCACGGGGCTTGGCATCAAAGCGGGGCTTGCCTTCGGGACGTGGACGGCTGTCGCCGCGCGGGGCGAAGGACTTGCCGCCGCCGGGTCCACCCGAACGCGGGCCATCGCTGCGCGGACCATCGCTGCGCGGTCCGCGCGGCTTGTCGGCGAAGGATGCCCGGTCGGCATTGGTCTTCTTGTCGCCATAGGGCTTTTTGTCACCAAACGACTTGTTGTCGCCGAAGGGCTTCTTGTCGCCAAACGCGCGCGGCTCGCCATAGGGCTTGCGGTCGCCTGCAGGCTTGCGATCGCCGAACGGCTTCTTGTCGCCGAACGGCTTTTTCTCGCCGAATGCCTTGGCTTCATAGCGAGGCTTGAGCGGGCCGGAATTGCCCTTGCCCTTGTAGCCCGATCCCGAACCGCTGCGGCCTTCGGGGCGGCGCGGCGGGCCCGAGCGGCTGTGGCCCTGCGGGGGACCATCGGCACGCGCGATCACCAGGCTGCCCTCGTCGCTGTCCTCGCCGCCTGCGGTACGCTCTACAGCTTCGGCAAAGCGATCGGCAACGGCACGGGGAACCTCGAAATGGCTCTGCTCGTCACCAAGGCGGATCGCACCGATCTCGCTGCGGGTGATGTGGCCGCGACGGCACAGCAAAGGCAGCAGCCAGCGCGGGTCAGCGTTCTGGCGGCGTCCGATGTTCATCGTGAACCATACCGTGTCCTCGAACCCGGCGCGCGGGCCGGTTTCGCGCGGGGGCGGCGATGAATCGGCGTCGAGCAGTTCCTCGGGCAAAGGCATCTGCGCGCGGTGCGCCTGCACCAGCATGATCGCGATGTCCTCTGCGGTGCGTTCGCCCAGCAGCTTCTCGGCCAGCATGCGGTCGGCCTCGTCAGCCTCGACCGGCGCGCGCAATTTGTCGAGCAGGCGGTCATGGTCGGCGCGGCGGATGTCCTCGGCCGACGGCGCGTTGATCCACTGCGCGTTGATATTGGCTCCGCGCAGCATCGATTCGAGGCGGCGGCGGCGCGGATAGGGCACGATCATCAGCGCGGTACCCTTCTTGCCCGCGCGTCCGGTGCGGCCCGAACGGTGCTTGAGCGTGTCCATGTCGCGCGGCAGCTCGACATGGATCACCAGCGACAGGCTGGGCAGATCGATCCCGCGGGCGGCAACGTCGGTGGCGACGCAGACGCGCGCGCGGCGATCACGCAGCGCCTGCAGCGCGGAGTTGCGCTCGTTCTGGCTGTGCTCGCCGGACAATGCGACTGCGGAAAAGCCGCGCTCGATCAGGCTGGCATGGAGGTGGCGGACATTGTCGCGTGTCGCGCAGAACAGCATTGCGGTTTCCGCCTCGTGCAGGCGCAGCAGGTTGACGACGGCGTTCTCGATATCGGCAGGGGCCACGGTGACCGCGAGATATTCGATATCGCCATGGCCGCGGTCTGCGCCCACGGTCGAAATGCGATGCGCATCGCGCTGGTAGCGCTTGGCGAGCGCGACGATCGGCTGCGGCATGGTTGCCGAAAACAGCATGGTGCGGCGGCCATCGGGGGTCGCGTCGAGGATTTCCTCGAGATCTTCGCGAAAGCCCATGTCGAGCATTTCGTCGGCTTCATCGAGCACCGCGACCTTGAGGCCGGAGAGGTCGAGCGCGCCGCGTTCGAGGTGATCGCGCAGGCGACCAGGGGTACCGACGACGATCTGTGCGCCCTGCGACAGTGCGCGGCGTTCCTTGGATGCGTCCATGCCGCCGACACAGGTCGCGATGCGCGCACCTGCAGGGCCATAGAGCCAGATGAACTCGCGGCTGACCTGGAGTGCCAGTTCGCGTGTCGGCGCAACGATCAGCGTCTGCGGGGTGTGGCTGGGGGCCACGCGGCCATCCTCGCCGATCAGGTCGCTTGCCATGGCAAGGCCGAAGGCGACGGTCTTGCCCGATCCGGTCTGCGCCGAAACGATCAGGTCGCGACCATGTGCGTCCGGGGCGATCACGGCCTGCTGGACCGGTGTCAGGGTATCATAGCCGTGCGCGTCGAGCGCGTCCGACAGGATGGCGGGAACAGTATCAAATGGCATGGCTTATCAATTCGTCTTGAAGATGCGAAGGCTCCGCATCTTCAGGCGAAACCGCGCGCGACGCACAAAGGGGCGTCGCTGCAAGCGATTGCGCGTAGCCGAAAGTGTGCAGTTGCACAATGATAATCGGGCCGCCGCGCCACAGCCGCGCGGCCAGGACGGTCAGACGAGCCCCGGCAAAGGGTTGCGGCCATTCCTGGTCCAATAGGCATTGGCATCGTGTTCGTAGATCGGGTCGGTGATTCCGAAATAGTCGCGATAGTCGGTCACCGCCATTCTGCAGCCGGGCAGATGCCAGTCGTCGATGATCACGATCCCGCCATCGGAGAGCCGGGGATAGAGATGTTCGAGCGATGTCTCGACAGAATCATAGGAATCGGAATCCAGCCTGATCAGCGAGAAGCGCTCAGTGGCGAGCGTATGCAGCGTATCGGCGAAAAAGCCGGGGACGAACCTGACCCGCTCGTCGAGCATCCCGAAACGCTCGATATTGCGTTTCACCTCGTCGAGCCCTGCGACCCAGCGATCGGACCATTGGTCGACGGGGTCGTTCTGCGCGCGAGTGTTGAGCGGGATGCCGGCGAACGAGTCTGCTGCAAACACCTTGCGGTCGGCAATGTCATAGGCGCCGAGCAACGCGCGTAACAGTATGATGACTCCGCCGCGCCAGACGCCCGCCTCGATATAGTCGCCGGGGACGCGGGCAGCCTCGATCGCGACCACCGCCTGTTCGATCAGGTCGAGCTGCCCCTTGCGCAGCAGGGTAGTTGGCTGCACCGATCGGTCGATCTTCCACTCGCTCTGATCCATGTCGTAATGCGAGACACAGCGGAACTGCTCGAACGAGGCCTCTTGCCCCAGATAGTGATAGTTGGTGATCGATCGCTTGAGCAGATCGACATAGGCGTCGCGATCGAATTGCACGGGCGGCGCTGCCGTTTGCATTGTCTCAGGCCTTGTGTGGGTAAGAATGGAATTCGCAGCTGCATCAACGCGTTAGCCTGCTGCATGTTCCATGCGCGGTGCAGCAAGAATGCGGGTTTTTGGCTCGGTTCGTCGTTTTTTGTGGCGGTGCGGTCGCTGATCGGCATTAGATTGCCGCCGGGCCCCGCCGCATCTCCAGAATGCGGGCAAGGCACGAGTCGCATCGCTGGATGTCTGCGCCGACGCGCAGCAGCGGCGACGGCGGTTACCCATGGGAATATTGGAAAGGATGGCCTGCAATGAAATCACTGTCTCTCGCTGCCAAAGCCATGATCATGGCAGCGGCGTGCATCGTTCCGGCAAGCGCAATGGCGCAGGAAGTCGGCGACTGGGTGCTCTCGCCCTGGCGCGGCAGCAGCGTGTTCTATCCCGGCGTGGTCGAATCGCGCAGCGGATCGGTGATCACGGTGCGCTTTGACGATGGCGATGTCGAGACGCGTCAGGCCGATACGGTGGTGCCGTTCGACTGGCAGGCGGGCAGCCGCATCTCCTGCGCGTGGAGCGATGGCAAATGGTACAAGGCGACGATCCGGTCGATCGCTGCCGATGGCTACACCATGCAGATCCGCTATGACGACGACGGCACGGTCGAGAACACCAACACCGGGCGCTGCCGCACCCGCTGATCGGTTCGATGGCCTGGCGTCAGATGGCGAGCCCTGCGGCGTGGCCGCTGGCCCAGGCCCATTGGAAATTGTACCCGCCCAGCCAGCCGGTGACATCCACCGCCTCGCCTATCGCATAAAGGCCAGGCACCTTGCGCGCCTCCATGGTCTGCGATGACAGGCCATCGGTGCTGATGCCGCCCGCGGTCACCTCGGCCTTGGCATAGCCTTCGGTGCCGTTGGGGTGAAAGTCCCACGCTCCCAAAAGTCGTTCGGCCTGGGCCAGCAATTTGTCGCTCTGATCGGCGAGGCGCTTGTCGCCCGCCAGCCGTTCGGCGAGCGTCGCAGCGAGGCGGTCGGGCAGGAGGCCACCCAGGGCGCTGCGGAGGGTAGCGCGGGGCTGGCTGCGCTTGGCCGTGGTCAGCCAGCCTGCGGGCGTATCGGGCAGAAAGTTGACCGCGACCGGCTCGCCATGGCGCCAATAGCTCGAAATCTGCAGGATCGCGGGGCCGGACAGCCCCTTGTGCGTGAACAGGGCCGCCTCGCGAAACGCCGTCTTGCCTGCGCGCACGATGACTTCGGTGGCAACCCCCGAGAGCGATCGGAACAGTGTCTCTTCACCGCCCAGCGTCAGCGGCACGAGCGCAGGGCGCGGCTCGACAACCTTGAGACCGAACTGCCGCGCGAGATCATAAGCAAATCCGGTCGCGCCCATCTTGGGAATCGATGGCCCGCCGGTGGCGATCACCAACGCCCGCGCGGACGCTGTTTTCGAGCCGTAAGTGACGCGGTAAGTTCCTTCGGCGTGCGCCACGTCGCCGATCGGCTGGCCCAGCGCGATCTGCACGCCGCCCTTGGCGCATTCGTCGAGCAGCATCGCGACGATCTGCCTGGCCGAGCCATCGCAGAACAGCTGCCCTAGCGTCTTTTCGTGCCAGGCGATGCCATAAGCATCGACCAATGCGATGAAATCCTGCGCGCTGTAGCGGCCCAAAGCGGACTTGGCGAAGTGCGGGTTCGCGCTGATATAGCGATCGGGCTGGGTGTTCACATTGGTGAAATTGCACCGCCCACCGCCCGAGATCAGGATCTTCTTGCCGGGTGCATCGGCGTGATCGATCAGAAGAACCTTGCGCCCGCGCTGCCCGGCGACCGCTGCGCAGAACAATCCCGCGGCGCCTGCGCCGAGGATGATCGCGTCATAAGGAGTGGGGGCGGGGGAGGGCATGGCGCGGGTCTATGGCGTGAGGGAGCAGTTTAGTCGAGGATTTCCCGGTTCAAGTCCTCCCCGAGCTTGTCTCGGGGAGGGGGACCGCGACGCGTAGCGGCGTGGTGGAGGGGCATGGCGCAACCGTTTGAACATCTGCCCCTCCGTCAGCGCTGCGCGCTGCCACCTCCCCGAGACAAGCTCGGGGAGGATTGTCGTCACATCAATCCCATCGACCGCATGCTCGAATGCCCATCCAGCCCGATGATGATGTGGTCATGGACATCGATCCCCAGCCGTTTGCCCGCCTCGATGATCTCGCGGGTGATCTGGATGTCCTGCTTGCTGGGCTGCGGGTTGCCGCTGGGGTGGTTGTGCACCAGGATCAGCGATGTCGCCCCCAGGTCGAGCGCGCGCTTGATCACCTGGCGGGTGTAGATCGCCGCCTGATCGACCGACCCTTCGGACATGTTGTCATCGCTGATCAGCATGTTCTTGGCGTTGAGGAACAGCACCCGCACCCGCTCGCGGGTCAGGTGCGCCATGTCGAGCCTGAGATAGTCGAGCAAGGCCTGCCAGCTCGACAGGATCGGCTGGCGGCGCACGGGTTCGCTGACCAATCGCGACGCGGCCACCTGCACGATCTTGAGCGCCGCCGCGCTGGTCTCGCCCATGCCGGGGATCGCGCGCAGCGAATCGCCATCGGCGGTCAGCACGCCTGCCAGCCCGCCGAAATGGTCCATCAGCTGCTTGGCCAGCTGCTTGGTGTCGCGGCGCGGGATCGCCAAGGCGAGCAGATACTCAATGATTTCATGGTCATGCAGCCCGGTTCCGTCACCGTTCAGCAAACGCTGCCTAAGGCGCGAGCGATGCCCTGCGCCGTGATGGCCACCCGCCACCGCATCGGGCATCTCGGCATCGGCCAGCAAAGGCAGCACGGGCGAAGAGGAGGGCATGGTTTGAGGTTAATCTTTCGCATGCTGCCGGGCAAACGCTTTGTCCCCGACGCCTCTGCCGCCGCGACTTTTCGTGGTCGGCGTTGCAACCACGCGCGTTGCAGCGCATTCAGGTCAGGATGAGCGACGCCGACACCGAAGCCGAAGCGATCCCGCCCGCGCGCAAGGTGCGGGCGTGGCAGCGCACGGCATGGCCGTTGAAGATCGCGCTGTATGGCATCGCGTTGCTCGGGCTGGTCGGCCTGATCGCTTGGACCCAGCGCGAGGACATCGCGCGCAACCTGATCGGCGCCGAACTGGAACGGCAGGGCGTGCCGGCGACTTACGAGATCGAATCGATCGGCGTCGGGCGGCAGGTGGTGCGCAATCTGGTGCTCGGCGATCCAAGGCGCCCCGATGCGACGATCGAGCGGCTGACGGTCGATATCGGCGGCGGACTGTTCGGCCTGACGGTCGACAGCGCCGTGGTCGAGGGCCTGCGCGCCTTCGGGCGCTGGGAGAACGAGCGCCTCAGCTTCGGCAGCCTCGACCGCTTCCTCTATACCGACAGCACCGAGCCTTTCAGCCTGCCGCGGCTGGACCTGACGCTGCGTGATGCCCGCGTCAAGATCGACAGCCCGTATGGCGCGCTGGGCATCAAGGCGGATGGCAGCGGCAATCTGCGCGGCGGGTTCAAGGGCACTCTGGCGGCGGTGGGCAAGCAGCTTGCCTATCGCGGGTGCACGCTCGACCAGCCCAGCCTTTACGGCACGGTCAGCATCTCCGGGCAGCGGCCCGCATTCCAAGGCCCGCTGCGGTTCGATGCGCTGGCGTGTCAGGCGGGCGGGCTGATGATCGCGCGATCGGCGGTTGCCGTGCGCGCAGATGCCAATGTCGCTCTCGACCGGGTCAGCGGGTCGCTGGGCCCGCAAGCGGGCGCGATCCGGGCCGCCGGATTTGCTGCCTCTAACCTGCGCGGCAAGATCGATTTCGCCGCAACCGCGCAGCAGGTCGATGCCGATGTTGATCTCGCGCTTGCCAAACCTGCCGCTTCGGGGATCGGCTTTGCCGACATGGCCGCGAAGGGCATTGCCGTTCTGCGGCTGGGCGGAGCCTCACCGGGCTGGTCGTTCGAGGGGCGGGCCGAGGGCAGCGCGCTGACGGTCGATCGCGCAAGGCTCGCCGGACTCGACGACGCCGTAGCCGCGAGCGCCAATCTGCCGGTCGGGCCATTGGTTGCGCGGATGGCGCAGGCAGCGCGGCGGGCGCTCCCGGGATCCGATCTGGCGCTCGACCTGCAGGCGCGCGGCGGCGGCGATTCGCTCGCGCTGACGATCCCGCGCCTGTCGCTGACCAGCGCGCGCGGCGACCGGCTGGTCGGCGGCAACAGCCTCACCCTGCAGCAGGACGGTGATGCGCTACAGGTTGTTGGCAACATCTCCACCGGCGGCGAGGGGCTGCCGCGCGCGCAGCTGCGCATCACCCCGCGTGGGCAGGGGGCGTACGCACTCAGGGTCAGCATGGAGCAATATTCAGCCGGAGGTGCCTCGCTGGCGCTGCCCGCGCTTTCCGCGCTGTGGAACGGCCGCGGGCTGGCGACCTTCGGTGGACGGGCATTGCTGTCCGGCCCGATCCCCGGCGGATCGGTGCGCGCGCTGGCGCTGCCGTTGCAGGGTCGATGGAGCGAGGCGAACGGGCTGGCGCTTTACGATGGCTGCCAGACGCTGCGCTTCGACCGCCTGCAACTCGCCAACCTGACCGCGGACCGCCAGGCCATCACGATGTGCCCGCTGCGTGGCCAGCCGATGGTGCGGCAGGGGGCACGGGGCATGCAGCTGGCCGCGCGGCTCGGCGGGGCAACGCGGCTGCAGGCACGGCTAGGATCATCGCCGATGCAGCTTGCGGTCGGCGCAATGGCGGTCGACTTTCCAGGCTCGGTGACGCTGTCCGATGTCGATCTGCTGATCGGCAACCTCGAATCGGGCACGCACATCAAGGCGGCCGATCTCAGCGTCGATCTGGGCGGGGCGCTGGGCGGACGCTATGCCGATGCCGAGGCAACGATCGGCGCGGTGCCGTTGCTGCTCACGCGCGGCAGCGGCAGTTGGAGCTTTGCCGATTCGGTGCTCGGCGTATCGGGCGACGAATGGCTGCTGCGCGACCGGCAGGTGCCTGCGCGCTTCCAGCCCTTGGTCAGCACCGACATGCAGCTGACGCTCGCCGATGGCCGGATCGCGGTGACCGGAACGCTCGATGAACCGCAGACCGCGCGCGACGTGCTCCGCGTGGCCATTGCACATGACCTTTCGTCCGTCACCGGGCACGCCGACCTGTTTGTCGACCGGCTGACGTTCGATGACGATCTGCAGCCCGAGATGGTCAGCAATATCGTGCTCGGCATCATCGCCAACACCCGCGGGACGCTCGCGGGGAGGGGCCGGATCGACTGGTCCGCCAATGGCGTTACCTCCAGCACCGGACGCTTCCGCACCGATTCGCTTGATTTCGCCGCCGCCTTCGGCCCCGTGCGCGGGCTGTCGGGGGATGTCGTGTTCAGCGATCTGCTCGGGATGCAGACCGGGCCGGGGCAGGTGGTGCGGCTCGCCGAGGTCAATCCGGGCTTTGCGGTCTCGAACGGGACGATTCGCTATCGGCTGCTGCCCGATTTCCGGATGCAGGTGGAAGGCGGCGAATGGCCATTTGCAGGGGGGCGCCTGCTGCTTGATCCCGGCGTGATCGATCTGGTGAGCGAGCAGCCGCGGACTTTGGTGTTCCGAGTCGACCGGGTCGATGCCGCGCAGTTCCTCGCCGGGTTCGATTTCGAGAACATCAACGCCACCGGGCATTTTGCCGGCGTCATCCCGATCGTGTTCGACAAGGATGGCGGCCATGTCCGCGGTGGCAGGCTGGAGGTGATAGAGGATGGAGGTACGCTCGCCTATGTCGGTGAGCTCACGTATGAAGACCTCGGCACGATGGCAAACTTCGCCTTCAACGCCCTGCGATCGCTGCGTTACAAGTATCTGATCGTGGAGATGGACGGAGATCTGGCGGGCGAGGTGGTCACCCGCATCCGCTTTGATGGCCTCAGCCAGGGCGAGGGGGCGTCGCGCAATTTCCTGACGCGGCAGGTTGAAAGGCTTCCGCTGCAGTTCAACGTGACGATCAGTGCGCCGTTCCTGCAGCTGATCACGTCGGCGCGATCGCTGTATGATACGCAATATGTCACCGACCCGGCGCTGCTGGGGTTGCTGCCCGGCCAGGTCAACAATCCGGGCGCCGTGCTGCCCGGCGCGACACCACCAGATAAACCGGGCATTCAGCCCCCAGAAAGCGAGGATCGTCCATGAAGGGGACACACAGGATGGCGATGATGAGAAATCGGGCGGTTGGAATGGTGGCATTGGCGGCCACACTTGCAATCACGGCGACGGCGCTCGGGGGCTGTGTGACGGTATCGGCACCTGACAAACCGATCGTCATCAACCTCAACATCAACATCAAACAAGAGGTCGTCTACCGGCTCGATGGCAAGGCCAAGGCGGTGATCGACGAGAATGCGGAGATTTTCTGATGAACAGGGCAATATTGAAAACCGGCCTGGTGGCTTTTGTGGCGCTGGGGTTGGCCATGCCCGCTATGGCGCAGCGTGACCCGGCCTATGAGGCGGCGCGCGAGAACGGGTCGATCGGCGAAAAGCCCGATGGCTATCTGGGCATAGTCAGCGGCGGCGACGGCCAGCTGCAGCGCATGGTCAGCGACATCAACCTCAAGCGCAAGCAGGTCTATACCGACCGCGCGTCGGCCGAAGGATCGACTGTCGAGCAGTTCGCCTTCACCGCCGGCTGCAACACGATTTCGCGCACCAAGCCGGGCGAGAAATACCAGGCGCCCGATGGCAGCTGGAAGACTCGCGATTCCAGCCCGCCGGTGCGCGACGCGCGCTGTCCGTGAGGCAGATTGCCGCCCGGCAAAAGTTTCGGCCCGGAATTCCCTGTGAATTCCGGGCTTTTTCATGCGCGATGGCGCAGCGCAGCATGGCCATTGACTTGGGAACCAGCCCTTTCTAAACGGGCCGCGCCTTGGCGGGTCAGCTCGCCGCTTTTTGCGTGACTTTTCGGTTGTTGTAGCCTTTGGCCCAATAACAAGGAGTATGGCGAATGGCGGAGAACGAACCCGGGCAAGACCCTTCTGGCGGCGACGCGCGGATCGATCACATCGGTGATCGGCTGCGCGATATAACGCAGCGGGAGCAGGCCGATGTGAGCGGCAAAGGGGGCGCAGTCGATGCGAATTATCGGCTGGGCAACCGCGTGCTCGCCGATCTGCTTGGGGGTATTGCAGGTGGTTTGCTGTTCGGCTGGCTGTTTGATCGCTGGCTGTGCACATCGCCCTGGCTCCTGATCACGTTCCTCGCTCTGGGGATTTTCGTGGCCTTCAGGAACATCATCCGGGTTTCCAACGCATATTCGGCGGGGCTGAAAAATCAGCAGTCCCCGAAGGATAAGCCTGAAGATTGATACGAAGAGGTAAGGTTGTGGCAGCCGAGTCAGGCAAAATCGACCCAATGCACCAGTTCGAAATCGCGCCCATTTTCTCGGGTGGTTTCGACATTGCTGGGCAGACCATCGCCTTCACCAACAGCGCCCTGTGGATGCTGTTGACGCTGGTGGCGCTGTGGGTGTTCATGCAGGGTGGCATGAAGCGCGAGCTGGTGCCGGGTCGCTGGCAGCTGATGGTCGAAAGCTTCACCGGCTTCATCGACGACATGCTGGTGGCCAATATCGGCGCCGAAGGCCGCAAATACGCGCCTTATGTCTTCTCGCTGTTCATGTTCATCCTGTTTGCCAACATCCTGGGCCTGCTGCCCATCGGTGTGATCGGCGGCCATCCGTTCACCGTGACCAGCCATCTGACGATCACCGGCATCCTTGCCATCGTCAGCTTCTCGATCGTGCTGATCGTCGGCTTCACGCGCCACGGGTTCCACTTCTTCTCGCTGTTCGTGCCGCACGGCACGCCGCTGCCGATGATACCGTTCATCTTCCTGGTTGAGCTGCTGTCCTTCCTGGTCCGCCCGTTCAGCCTGGGTCTGCGACTGTTCGTCGCGATGACCGCAGGACACATCCTGCTCAAGGTGCTGGCCGGTTTCGTGATCAACTCGACCAATGCCGGGCTCGGCTATGGCCTGATGGTCGGGCTGCCCAGCCTGACGCTGATGGTCGGCATCAGCGCGCTCGAGATCCTGGTCGCCGTCGTGCAGGCCTATGTGTTCGCGCTGCTCACCTCGCTCTACATCAACGACGCGGTGAACCTGCACTAAGCTATTCTTTTCGCTCTCAATCTTTCCATCCAATCGAGTTTCTTAAGGAGTATTACAATGGACGCAGAAGCTGCAAAACTGGTCGGTGCTGGCCTGGCTGCAATCGGTGCCGGCATGGCCGCCATCGGCGTGGGTAACGTGTTCGGTTCGTTCCTGGAAAGCGCACTGCGCAACCCGGCAGCTGCCGATGGCCAGCAGGGCCGCCTCTTCATCGGCTTCGCCGCTGCCGAACTTCTCGGCCTGCTGGCGTTCGTCGTGGCGATGATCCTGATCTTCGTCGCCTGATTATTCGCGTTTCCGGGGCCGGCCTGCCGCCGGTCCCGGTTCGCACCTTCAAGATTCTGATCCACGGATAGCTTTGATATGCCCCAGATTGACCAGATCATGTCCACCTACGGGTCCCAGTTCTTCTGGCTGGTGATCACGTTCGGACTGATTTATTTCGTTATCGGGCGTTCGATGCTGCCGAAGATCCAGGGCACCGTCGATCTGCGCAAGGGCAAGATCGCCGGCGACATCGCGGCTGCCAAGGCCGCGCATGCCCGCGCTGACGAAATCGAGGAAGATTATCGTCAAGCCCATGCCCGTGCCCGCGACGCGGCTATGGCGGTCACCGCCGAAGCCAAGGCCAAGGGCATCCGCGAAGCCGAAGCCAAGGTTCGCGAGGCCGATGTCGGCATCGCCGCCCATCTGGCCGACGCCGAAGCCGCGATTGCTGCCCAGCAGGCATCTGCCCTGTCGGAGATCGAAGCTGTAGCGGTCGAAGCCGCACAGGATATCGTCGCCCGGCTGACCCCGGCAAAGATCACCAAGCCGCAGGTCAATCGCGCGGTCAAGGGAGCGCTGGCAGATGCTTGATCTCATCATCCTCGCGTCCGAAGCGGGCGAACATGCTGATCCCTCGATCGGCGGCGTCCACCTGCTCAACGCCACCTTCTTCGTCTCGGCGGCAATGCTGATCCTGATCGGCATCATCCTCTACAAGAAGGTGCCGGCGACGATCGGCGCTTCGCTCGATCGCAAGATCGCCAGCATCAAGGCCGAGCTCGACGAAGCCCAGGCGCTGCGTGCGGATGCCGAAAAGCTGCGCGCCGAATATGAGGCCAAGCTGGCTGCGGCAACGCAGGAAGCCGCCGACATGAACGCGCGCGCCGAGGCGGAAGCCGAAGCCATCCGCGCCAAGGCGCGCACCGATGCGGAAAACCTGATCGTCCGCCGTCAGAAGATGGCGACCGACAAGATCGCCGCCGCCGAACGCGCTGCCATCGCCGAGATCCGCAACAAGGTCGCCACCGCTGCAGCAGGTGCCGCCGCAACGCTGATCGCCGAAAACCACAACGCCGATGCGGACAAGTCGCTGGTCGACAGCACCGTCGCCCAGCTCGGCATGCGGCTGAATTGATTCTGTTGCCCCTCTCCCCTGCGAGGGAGAGGGAATTGCTGCAAGTCCGCTAGCCCATTGACCTGCCGCCGTCCTGACGCCACATCACGCGCACCATGGCAGGCCGTCCCGCTCATCCCAATGACACCAATCCGCGCGCGCCCGACCGCTTTCTCGAGGAGGCGGCGACCTATAGCGTGCGCGGGGCCGACACGCCCGATCTCGACACCGGAATCGCCGCGATCCGCAGCCAGCTGAAATCGCTGCCGACGCGGCCTGGCGTGTACCGGATGATCGATGCGCGGGGCGACGTACTCTATGTCGGCAAGGCACGCGCACTCAAGAATCGGGTGACCAACTACACTCAGGTCGACAAATTGCCGCGCCGCCTGCAGCGGATGGTATCGCTGACCCGTTCGATGATGATCGTTACGACCAACAGCGAGGCCGAGGCGCTGCTGCTCGAGGCGCAGCTGATCAAGCGCTATCGCCCGGCGTACAATGTGCTGCTGCGCGACGACAAGAGCTTCCCCTATATCCTGCTGCGCGAGGATCACGACTTCCCGCGGATGTCGAAGTACCGCGGCGCGCAGAAGTACAAGGGCCAGTATTTCGGACCCTTCGCCAGCGCCGGATCGGTGACGAGCACATTGAACTCGCTGCAGAAACTGTTCCTGCTGCGCTCGTGCTCGGACAGCTTTTTCGCCAACCGTTCGCGGCCGTGCCTGCTGTACCAGATCAAGCGCTGCTCGGCGCCGTGCGTAGACCGGATCAGCAAGGAGGAATATGCGGCCTTGGTGGGCGATGCGCGTGCGTTCCTTACCGGCAAGTCGACCGACGTCCAGGCCAAATTGGGCGCGCGGATGGAAGCGGCGGCGCAGGCGCTCGATTTCGAGAGCGCGGCGGCGTATCGCGACCGATTGAAGGCGCTGACCTTCATTCAGGGCAGCCAGGCGGTGAACGCGAACGGCATCGCCGACGCCGATGTGTTCGCAATGGCGAGCCAGGGCGGCACGGTGTGCATCCAGGCGTTCTTTATCCGTGCCGGGCAAAACTGGGGCCATCGCAGCTTCTTCCCCGCGCATGTGCAGGAACTCGACGAGGCCGAAATCCTCACCAGCTTCCTGATGCAGTTCTATCAGGACATGCCGCCGCCGCGGCTGATCCTCACCGACCGCGCGCCGTTCGAATGCGATCTGGTGGTCGAGGCGCTGTCGGCGAACATGGCGCACAAGCTCGAGCTGCTCGTCCCCCAGCGCGGCGAGCGCAAAAGGCTGATCGAGCAGGCACAGCGCAACGCGCTCGAGGAGCTGCAGCGCCGCGTCGCCGAAAGTGCAAGCCAGGCCAAGTACCTCGCCGAGATGGCCGACCTGTTCGGGCTCGATGGTCCGCCCGACCGCATCGAGGTCTACGACAACAGCCACATCCAGGGCACCAATGCGCTCGGCGCGATGGTGGTCGCGGGGCCCGAGGGCTTCCGCAAGGCCGCGTATCGCAAGTTCAACATCAAGCGCGCCGACACCGTGCCGGGCGATGACTATGCGATGATGCGCGAGGTGTTCGAGCGGCGGTTTGCGCGCGCGCAGAGCGAAGACCCCGATCGCAGCGGCGGCGACTGGCCCGATCTGGTTCTGGTCGATGGAGGCAAGGGCCAGCTCAAGGCTGCGATGGAAGCGCTGGCGGTGCTGGGGATCGAGGATGTCGCGTTGGTCGGCGTCGCCAAGGGCCCGGATCGCAATGCCGGGCGCGAGACCTTCTTCATGCCCGATGGCAAGGAGTTCACGCTGCCGACCAACAGCCCAGTGCTGTTCTACCTCCAGCGGCTGCGCGACGAGGCGCACCGCTTCGCGATCGGCGCGCACCGTGGCAAGCGCAAAAAGGCGATGACCAGCAGCCCGCTCGACGAGGTCCCCGGTATTGGCCCGGCGCGCAAACGCGCGCTGCTGATGCACTTCGGCACGGCGAAAGCGGTGCGCAGCGCTTCCTTGCAGGACCTGCAGATGGCCCCCGGCGTCTCCAAGGCGATGGCGCAGCTGGTCTATGACTATTTTCGGGGTTAGCTGAGCTTGCCCGTCATCCGCACCCCCGCGATCGTCTGCACGGTGCGCAAGCATGGCGAGCACGGGGCGGTGGCTCGGCTGTTTACGCCCGAGCATGGCCTGCAGGCGGGTTATGTGCAGGGCGGGCGATCGACGGCGATGCGACCGGTGCTGATGCCTGCCAATCTCGTGACGGCGGAATTGCGCAGCCGTTCGCCTGACCAGCTCGCCAGCCTCACGGTCGAACTCGCCAGCAGCCGCGCGCCGTATTATGCCGAGCCCCTCGCGGCGGCGGCTTTCGAGTGGGTGACGTTGCTCACCGCGACGGTCGCGCCGGACGACCAGCCTTTCCCGCGGCTTTATGCCGCGTTGGCAGCCTTGCTTGATCTTGTTTGCGTCGCCCCCTCGGCGCGGTGGTGGGCGCGGGCGATGGTGCAGTATGAGGCGTTGCTGCTGGCAGAGCTCGGCTTCGGGCTCGACCTCGAGCGCTGCGCGGTGACCGGTGAGCGCGAAGATCTGGCCTATGTCAGCCCGCGCACCGGGCGTGCGGTGTCGCTGCACGCCGCCGGAGTCTATGCCGAAAAGCTGCTGCTTTTGCCTCCCTTCATGACCAGCGATGCCGAGCCCGGCTGGGAGCAATTGCTGCAGGGGTTTGCGCTCACCGGGCACTTTATCGAGCGCCAGTTCTTCGCCGAACGTCGCGCCGATCCGCTGGCGGCGCGGGTGATGATGATCGACCGGCTCAAGCGCATTGCCGGCTGATCGCGCGCCTCCACGCAAAACAATGTTGCCTGAATGCGCCGCCGGACGCTATGCGCGCGGCGGTAGCTGACAGGGATACACCATGAAAATTGCAATTCTACCCGGCGACGGCATCGGGCCCGAGATCATGGCCGAAGCGGTGCGCGTGCTGCGCGCGCTCGATCTGCCGGGGATGGAACTGCACGACGGACTCGTTGGCGCTGCAGCCTGGCGTGTCCATGGACACCCGTTACCCCCCGAAACGTTGGCGCTGATGCACGATTGCGATGCTCTGCTGTTCGGCGCGGTGGGCGATCCCGCATGCGACGGGCTCGAGCGCCATCTGCGCCCCGAACAGGCGGTGCTGGGGATGCGCAAGGAGCTGGGCCTGTTCGCCAATTTGCGCCCGGCCAAGGTGTTTCCGGGGCTCGAGGCGCACAGCTCGCTTCGCCCCGAGGTCGCCGGCGCGATCGATCTGATGATCGTGCGCGAGCTCAACGGCGATGTCTATTTCGGTGAGAAGGGCATGCGCACCACCGCCGATGGGGGGCGCGAAGGCTATGACATCATGTCGTACAGCGAGAGCGAGGTGCGCCGCATCGCGCATGTCGCTTTCCGCACGGCGCAAGGTCGCTCGGGACGGCTGTGCTCGGTCGACAAGGCCAATGTGCTCGAAACCTCGCAGCTCTGGCGCGACGTGATGATTGAGGTCGCGGCGGAATATCCCGATGTCACGCTCGAGCATATGTATGTCGACAACGCCGCGATGCAGCTCGTTCGTGCGCCAGGCAAGTTCGACACTATCGTTACCGGCAACCTGTTCGGCGATATCCTGTCAGACCAGGCGAGCATGTGCGTCGGCTCGATTGGCCTGCTTGCCTCGGCGTCTCTGGGTGCGCAGCAGACCGCGTTCGGCACCAAGGGTGCCTATGAACCGATCCACGGCAGCGCGCCCGATATCGCGGGCAAGGGCCTCGCCAATCCGGTCGCGATGATCCTCTCCGCCGCGATGATGCTGCGCCACAGCTTCGGGCTGGAAGCGGAAGCCGCGCGGATCGAGGCTGCGGTGGCGAGTGCGCTCAATGCGGGGGCGCTGGGCGCGGACCTCGGCGGGACGATGGGGACGCGGGAGATCGGCGACGCGGTGTTGGCGGCGCTTTAACCCCGTTCGCGCGCAACTTCGCGCCAGCCGATGTCGCGGCGGCAGAAGCCGGTGGGGAAAGTGATCGCATCGACAGCGGCATAGGCGGCCTGCTGTGCCTCTGTGACGCTGCTGCCGGTGCCGGTGACGTTGAGTACGCGGCCACCATTGGCGACCAGCGCGCCGTCCTTGAGCGCGGTACCGGCGTGGAACACCTTCGCATTGCCCACATCGCCGAGTGAAATCGCGCCGCCCTTTTCGGGCGTGCCGGGATAGCCCTTGGCCGCCATCACCACGGTGAGCGCATAGTCGTCCGAGAAGCGGGGAGGGGGGCAGCTGGCCAGATCGCCCTTCGCGGTCGCCAGCAGCAATTCGGCCAGATCGCTCTGCAGCCGGGTCATCAGCACCTGGCATTCGGGGTCACCGAAGCGACAATTGTATTCGATGAGCTTCGGCCCTTCGCTGGTCAGCATCAGCCCGGCGAACAGAACGCCCGAATAGGGCATCCCCTCGGCGGCGAGCGTTGTCACGGTCGGCGCAATGATCCGCTCCATCACCTGCGCTTCAAGCTCCGGCGTCAGGACGGGAGCCGGGCTGTACGCGCCCATGCCGCCGGTGTTCGGCCCGGTATCGCCTTCACCCACCCGTTTATGGTCCTGCGCAGATCCGAACGCGACGACTGCGCTGCCATCGGTGATCGCGAAGAAGCTCGCCTCTTCGCCCGTCATGAATTCCTCGATCACCACCTCGGCCCCGGCGTCACCGAAGGCGCCTGCGAACATGTGCCCGATGGCGTCCTCAGCCTCCTCGGCGGTTTCGGCGATGATCACGCCCTTGCCCGCGGCGAGGCCATCGGCCTTGATCACCATCGGCAGGTCGAAATCGGCCAGAGCAGCGCGCGCCTCTGCTGCATGGCTCGCGCGGACATAGCGCGCGGTGGGGATGCCCGCGCGGTCGCACAGGGCTTTGGTGAAGCCCTTGGAGCCTTCGAGCTGCGCGGCCTTCGCGGAGGGCCCGAACACGGGCACGTCGGCAGCGCGCAGGCTGTCGGCAAGGCCGTCGACGAGAGGCGCTTCAGGCCCGATTACGACCAGCCCGATGCGATGTTCCGCACAGAACGCGACAACCGCCGGATGATCGGACACCGCGAGGCTAACGCATTGTGCATGCTCGGCTATCCCCGGATTTCCGGGCGCGGCGAAGATGCTTTCCACCTGCGGGGATTGCGCCAGTTTCCAGCACAGGGCATGCTCGCGGCCACCGCTCCCCACCAACAGGATATTCATGCCCGACCCCTTTTCAGATGATGCCAACTCGCGTTCCGGCGGGCTGTTAGCCCAGATGGCGCCGGGCGACAACGCTCCGCCGCTGTCGGTTTCGGAAATCTCGAACCTGCTCAAGCGCACGGTGGAGGACCGCTTTGGCCATGTCCGGATTCGCGGTGAAATTTCGGGCTTTAAGCGCGCCGCGTCGGGGCATTGCTATCTCGCGCTCAAGGACGACAAGGCGCTGATTGACGGGATCATCTGGAAGGGTACGGCGCAGCGGCTGAACTTCGCGCCAGAAGATGGGCTCGACGTCATCGCCACCGGCAAGCTGACGACCTTCCCCGGACGTTCGAAGTACCAGATCACCATCGAATCGCTCGAACTCGCGGGCGAGGGCGCGCTGATGCAGCTGTTCGAAAAGCTCAAGGCGCGGCTGGCGGGGGAGGGGCTGTTCGATCCCGCACGCAAGCGCGCGCTGCCTTTCCTGCCGCGCACCATCGGGGTGGTGACGTCGCCGACCGGATCGGTGATCCGCGACATTCTCCACCGGTTGGCGGACCGCTTCCCCAGCCATGTTCTGGTGTGGCCGGTGCTGGTGCAGGGCGAGGGCGCTGCTGCGCAGGTCGCAGCGGCGGTGCGCGGCTTTGGCGCGATGCCCGAGGACAGGCGGCCTGACCTGCTGATCGTTGCGCGCGGTGGCGGCTCGATCGAAGACCTGTGGGCCTTCAACGAGGAACCCGTCGTCCGCGCGATAGCCGAAAGCCCGATCCCGGTGATCTCAGCCGTTGGGCACGAGACGGACACCACGCTCGCCGATTTCGCCGCCGACCGCCGCGCGCCCACCCCGACGGCTGCGGCCGAAATGGCGGTGCCGGTGCGCGCCGATCTGCTGGCGGGTCTGGGCGAACTCGGCCTGCGCGCCACGCGGGCGATCAACCGTACCCAGGGGCTGGCGCGCGAGCGGCTCGAGTCGCGAGCCCAGCGGCTGCCGAAGCTGCAGGACCTGCTCAGCCCGCAACAGCAGCGCGCCGACGATCTGGGCGAGCGGCTGCGCGCGGCCTTGGGCCTGCGGCTCGCCGATGCGCGCGGTAAGCTCGCGCGCGCTTCGGGCGCATTGCGGCCAGCGGTGCTCGATGCGCGTGCTGGCCTGGCGCGCGAGCGGCTTTCGCGGCTGAGGCTCGATCCGGCGATGCTCGAGCGGATCGCCACGCGGGCAGGCGAGCGACTGGCCGGGCTCGAGCGGGTTCTGGCGCAGCTTGACCCCGACGCGCCGCTGCAGCGCGGTTATGCCCGGGTGACGGCTGCCGATGGCCGCACGCTGCTCGATCGCGCCTCAGCCCAGAACGAGCCCAGCCTGGCGCTGCATTTTCGCGACGGGGTGCTCGATGTCGTGCCCGCCGATGGACCGGTGCCGCCACCGCCGCGCACACCGCCGGCTGCGGCTCGTCCGAAACCGCAGGCCACTGAACCGCGCCAGTCCAGCCTGTTCTGACCGGGCGCAATTTGCACCTCGGCGCGCATTGTTATAGGCTGCAGGTCAAGGGCAGGGCATCCGCCGACCGAGCGGTAAACCTGCGATACAGATTTGATGGAGCATGATCTTTAGATGTTGATGTCCAACCGCGATCGGGCTGCGCGCCTGCATTATATGCCCAACGGCTTTCGTCTGCTCAGCCCGGGCGATCATGTGCTGTGCGCCGAAACCGGGCAGAAGATCGATCTGGAAGAGCTGCGCTACTGGAGCGTCGAGCGGCAGGAGCCTTATGCCAGCTGCGAGATTTCGGTGCGCGCCGCGCTGGGGCAGGGCTGAACCTGTGGCGCGGGGCGGAATCGCGCTGAGCCTGATCGCCGCGGCGCTTGCCGGTCCCGCGATCGGCCAAGCCGCGCCCGCCTCGCAAGACACGCCTTCTGCGGCTACGCAGGCCAGCGGACCCGACTTTCTCACCCGTCCCTTTGGCGCTGTGCGTCCATTGACCAGCGGCATCCGGCTGAGCGGCGCACCCGTGCAGGGCGCGCTGCTGCGTGGCACTGCGCCCCGCGGTGTGGTCGGGCTGGATCTGGACGGGGTGAAGGTGCCGCTGGCCGAGGACGGCCAGTTCCTGCTGGGGTTCAACCGCGATGCGCCGCCGCTGGGCGTGCTGACCGTCAGCTTTGACGATGGCGAGGTGGTGAGCGAGCCGCTCTCGATCGAGCCGCGATCCTGGCGGCGCGAGTTCATCGCGGTCGCCGCACGCGGCGGGGTGCCGAGCGAAGCGTTCATGGCGCGGCGCAAGCCCGAGCTCGAGCTGATCGCTGCCGCGCGGCTGCGCAGTTCGGACAGCGCCGGCTGGCGCCAGCCGTTCATCTGGCCTGCCACGGGGCGGGTGTCGGGGATTTTCGGGTCGCAGCGCATCTATGCGGGCGAGCCCGGCAGCTTCCACAGCGGTGTCGATGTCGCAGGGCCAGTCGGCGCGCCGGTGATGGCACCGGCGGACGGCGTGGTCATCCTGGCTGCGCAGACACCGTTCTCGCTCGAAGGCAATCTGCTGATGATCGATCATGGCATGGGGCTCAACAGCGCCTTCCTGCACCTGTCTTCGATCGACGTGAAGGATGGCGAGCGCGTGCGCCAGGGCCAGCAGATCGGCCGAATCGGCGCGACCGGGCGCGCAACCGGCCCGCATCTGCACTGGAGCATGAAGTGGAACGAGGCGCGGATCGACCCGCAGATGCTGGTTCCGCCAATGGGCCAGTGATTGCCCGTCAGTGATTGGCCGTCAGTGATTGCAAGTAACTGGCGCGCAACTTCGCGCGCCGACGCGATCACTCCACCCGGCGGACTCGGGTAAAGCCCGTGCGGCCTTCGATCTTGGCCCGATAGCCCCCCATTGCTCCGCGATCGATCACCAGCATCTGGCCGGGCTTGGGCGAAAAGATGTAGCTCGGTGGATCGGTCTGTTCCCAGCGGCTGCCATTCTCCAGCGTGATCGACAGACGGCCGCTGCCGGGCAGGGGGCGCAGCCCGGTGATCTTGGACGATAGCGACTTGAGCGGCTCTCCATCGGGACCGCGCAGCAGGGTGATTTCCCCCACCGCCAGGCCGAACGCGGATTCGCGCGCCTGTTCCACCACCTTGCGTTCCGCGACGATCACCTCGCCGGTCTTCTGGGCATCGGCAAAGGCGGCGACCTGCCGGTCGAAACAGGCGAGCCGGGCGGAATCATCGGTGATCGTCCGGCATTGCAGCATGCCCTCGAACACCGGTCCGGGATCTGCCCCAGCGGACTTCTTCTGGGCCTGGGCCGGGGTGGCCATGGCCACGATGGTCACAACGGAGAGGGCGGCAAGAGCCGAAAAATGACGTTGCCTGATCGCTGACATAAGCTTTGCTCCGGACTGTGGACCGACACCCTGAAGCCGCTTTTGAGCTTGCGCAAGAGAGGATTTGTTAACGAACAAAGCGGCTGCGACGCTTTCTGTGACCTTTTTGCTACAGCCCCATGGAAACAGTATGTCGGAGGGGCGACCAGTGTTGCGTTTTCAACGCGTTCTTGCGTAAGCAAGGCTCAAGAAGGGTGAAAATGCCTTTCCAACCATAATTTTTTCAAAAGACGGTCGCTCTCGACGGCGACGCTCCAAGGGGAAAAAAGCATGACGTCTCGTTTCAAACTCGGCCTGCTGACAAGCAGCCTGCTGGTAGCAGCTGGCAGCTTTGCAGCACCTGCGATGGCGCAGGATCAATCGGACGAAAGCGCAGCATCGGATAACCAGGCAATCGTGGTTACCGGTTCGCGTATCGCCCGTACCGACCTCAGCTCCACCAGCCCGACCGCTGTTGTGACCGCCGAAGAATTTCTGCTTTCTGGCGCCACCAACGTTGAACAGGTGCTGAACACCCTGCCGCAGGTTCTGCCTGGCGTGACCAGCTTCTCGAACAACCCCGGCAACGGCGCAGCTACGCTGAACCTTCGCAACCTGGGCGCGCAGCGTACCCTGGTGCTGGTCAACGGCCGCCGCTGGATGTTCTATGATACCAACCAGATCGTCGACTTGAACACCATCCCGCAGTTCCTGCTCGAAGGCGTTGACGTTGTGACCGGTGGTCAGTCGGCCGTTTACGGTTCGGACGCGATCGCAGGCGTCGTCAACTTCCGTCTGCGTCAGAACATCGACGGCATCATCCTGGGCGGCAACTACTCGCTGACCGGCAAGGGCGATGGCGCACGTTATGACGTGAACTTCGCAATCGGCACCCCGTTTGCAGACGGCCGCGGCCAGGTCACCATTTATGGTAACTACCTGCGTCGTGAATCGATCTTCCAGGGCGCCCGCGCCTATTCGCGTTTCGCTGCCGGTGACGGCTGCGTCCGCGCTGGAACCACCAACCCGCAGACCGGCGTTGGCGTCAGCCTCGGCGGCGCTCTGGGCACCTGCGTTGCTCGTGGCGGCGAAATCGGTCTCGTTCCCGGCGGTTCGGCTTCGACGCCGATCGCAACCCTGCCCGGTGTTGGCGGCGGCAACGGCCTGATCTTCAACCCGACCGGTGGCGGCACCCGTCCGTTCCTGAACCCGGAAGATCTGTACAACTTCGCACCCGACAACTACCTGCAGCTGCCCCAGGAGCGTTACCTGTTCGGCGGTTATGGTAACTTCCAGATCACCGACGGCATCGAAGCCTATGCTGAAGTCAGCTATGTCAACAGCAAGGTGAACCAGGAACTGGCTCCGACTCCGGGCGGCATCGCTGCCAGCCTGCAGATCAACAGCCCGTTCTTCAACGCTGGAACCCAGGCTGCGCTGGCTGCTGCTGCAACGCCTGCCGATCTCGCTCTTGGTCGTTCGACCCAGAACGTCGGCTTCCGTTTCAACCAGTCCGGTCCGCGTAACTCGAGCCAGGGTCGCTCGGCATTCCGCATCATGACTGGTGTTCGCGGCGAAATCGTCAGCAACATCAACTATGACCTGTACTACATGTACTCGCGTACCGAGAACACGCAGTTCCAGCAGGGCAACGTTTCGGTCAGCCGTTATCGCGCCACTCTGGAAACCGAAACCGTTGGTGGCGTGACCCGCTGCCGCGATGCTGCTGCCCGCGCTGCTGGCTGCGTACCGCTCAATGTGTTCGGTCAGGGTCTGGCTGATCCCGCCGCGCTGCGTTACGTCACGATCAACTCGACCAACCTGGAAACCTCGGATCTTCAGAACATCGTCGGTTCGATCAGCGGCACGCTCGGAAGCATCTTCGGCAACTCGGAACCGATCGGGTTCGCAGTCGGTGGTGAATATCGTCGCGTTTCGGCTTCGTACACGCCCGATACCTTCCTTGCTTCGGGCGACGTGATCGGCTTCAACGCCGGCCAGCCGACCGGTGGCAACTACAACGCCAAGGAAGTGTTCGCCGAGCTCCGTATCCCGCTGGTGAATGAATCCTTCATCCACCGTCTGGAACTGACCGGTGCTGCGCGTTACTCGGATTACTCGCTCGATAACGTCGGCGGTGTGTGGACCTATGCTGGTGGCGGTGAATTCGCTCCCATCCAGGACATCACCTTCCGCGGTCAGTATCAGCGTGCGGTTCGTGCACCGAACGTGCAGGATCTGTTCGGCGGCCAGTCGGTCGGCTTCCCGCAGGCAATCGATCCCTGCTCGAGCCGTACCCCGGTTGCGCTGCAGACGGCAGCCATTCGCGCACTCTGCGTCGCCAACGGCGTGCCGGCTGGCAACGTGTTCACCACTGCAGTTCAGCCGAACCAGCAGATCCAGGCACAGTTCGGCGGCAACCCGAACCTGGGCGAAGAAACCTCGGACACCTTCACCATTGGTGCGGTCATTCGTCCGAGCTTCATCCCCCGCCTGAATATCACGGTCGACTACTTCAACATCAAGGTGAAGGACACGATCTCGACCTTCGGTGGTGGTCTGAACAGCGCTCTGCAGCTCTGCTTCACCGTGGCTCAGGATCTGACCAACCCGATCTGCTCGATCTTCGCCGGTCAGCGCAACCCGACCACGGGTGCACTCGGCGAGACCTCGGGTGGACGTAACCCTCCGGTGCTGTCGGCCAACATCGCAAAGCTGGCGACCTCGGGCGTCGATATTCAGGTGGATTACAACATCCCGCTGAACTTCTCGCTCACCGGTTCGGACGAATCGCGCCTGACCTTCTTCTTCCTCGGGACCTATCTCGACGAATATCGCACCACTGCAGTGGCTGCGATCCCCGAGCGGGTCACGATTGGTGAAGGCACGATCGCTCTGCCGAAATGGCGTCACACCGCCCGTCTGGGTTATGTTGACGGTCCGGCTCAGATCTCGCTGCGTTGGCGCTATAACGGCCCCGGCATCGACAGCCGCATCATCAACACCTTCAACGGTCTGGTTCGCACCGAGCAGGATCCTGCTCTGTTCCCGAACCGTCGCGTTGGCGCGTTCAACTACTTTGACCTGACCGGCTCGTTCGCCGTGACGGACAACTTCCAGCTGACCGCCGGTGTGAACAACCTGTTCAACAAGACCCCCGTGGTTCTCGGAACGGCTCAGGAGCAGGGCAACAACGTCCCCGGCTTCTACGATCCGCTCGGCCGTGACTTCTTCGTAAGCGCACGTCTGAACTTCTGATCGGGTTCAAACCTAAAAGAGATGGCGGCGAACTTCGGTTCGCCGCCATTTTTTTGTGCCCGCCGCCCGGGGTTGGTCGGGGATAACCGGGCGCAGCAAAGCCTCCGGGAAAACTCCCGTCAGGCCGTGGTGCGCAGCGATGGAAAGAGGTTTAGCGGCTGAGGACCGCGTCGAACGCGACGGTCACCCGCTCGCCCTGGGCAAAGGGGCGGGTGCCATGGAACATGTAGCTGGGGAACAGCGCCAGCCGTCCCGGGACCGGCTGGATCGTCTCCAGCGGGTCTAGCGCGAGGCCCAGCTCGGTCGGCGCAGCGCCAACCTCCAGCCAACCCGCCTTGTCCGGGCCGTCGGCTTCCTGCGGCACCACGATATAGCAGGCCGAGCTCAACAGGCCCTGCGGATGGATGTGCGCGACATGATAGCCTGAGTCCGTCAGCCTGACCGACCACGAACCCGCGATGGCGAGGCTCTCGCCGCGGTGCTTGAGTAGTGGGTGGGTTGCGTCGCGCGGCGGCAGGCTTGCCCAATGCGCGGCAACCGCGTCCTCGATCGCCTGTCGCAGCGCCTGGATCTGCGGTTCCTGTCGCCAGAACAGCCGGCCCCGGGTCTGCGTGCCTCCCCGCAAGGACTGGCCGACGGGGTGCGATCGCGCGGTGTGGATCGACCGCAGGAGATCGGCGGTATCGGCGAGCGTTGCAGGATCGATGTCCAGCGCGCGTGCCTGCACCAGGCCCGGTTGTCCCGAAAGCCATTCGTGTCGGGGATCGCCTGTCACACGCCAGGCGAGGCCAAGATACGCCCAGGCGACGATGTCGTCGGGGGCGCGCGCGACCAGCGCTTCGAGCAGCGATGCCGCTTCATCCGGCCTGCGTAGCCCCAGCATTATGCGTCCGCGGGTGCACCGCGTCAGATCGGTATCGGGCAGCGCGGCGAGCATGGCGGCGGCGCGGTCGAACCGTCCGCATTCGCCCTCCAGCCGCGCAAGTTCGAACAGCCAGCCCTGTTGCGCGCCACACTGGCGCTCGCCATCGTGCAGGGTCTTTAGCGCAGGCTCGAATTCGCCGGCCGAGGCCTGGACGGCGGCCAATGCTTCGTACAGCCCGGGGTGCTTCGGGAACCGGCCGATCGCCTCGTGGATATGGTCGACATAAGCGTCGCCCTCGCCAATCTCGGCGCGCATCTTGGCGAACTCGTGATGCCCTTCGAGCCACAGCGGGTCTTGCTTGAGCACGTCTTCCAGCACGTCGAGGCCGCTGTTGTCGCCCTGTTCCATCATCGCCTGGACAATGCCCAGCACCAGCACTCGGTCGCCCTGCGATCGCTGCAGTGCCGCGATATGGCGGTCCTTCGCGTCCGCGGCGCCGGTTTCCAGCGCCATCCGGGCGCGTCCGGCGAGAGCCACCGGACGGTCAGGGTCGATCGCCAGCGCCTGATCGAATGCGGCGATGGCCTCCTGCGGGCGCTCCATGTCCTTCAGCACCGCGCCACGTGCGGAATGCACCTTGGCGGAGGCATGTCCGGCTTCGAGCAGCCAGTCGAAGGTCGCCAGCGCGTCGGAATGGCGTTGCATGCGATGCAGCGCCAGCCCGCGATTGTAATGCGCATCGGCAAAACCCGGGTCGATCTCGAGCGCGCGGTCATATTTCGCGAGAGCCGCGGAATGATCGCCCGCAGCAACCAGCATGTTGCCCCAGTTGCCCAGGATCTGCACGTCGTGCGGTTGGTGCTGGTGGGCGGTCGCAAACAGGCTCGCCGCGCTGGCGAGGTCGCCCTGCTGCTTGCGGCACAGCGCGCGCAGGTGAAAAGCATCGGCATTCGGGCCGCCGATATGCTCGACCTGGTCCAGCAACCGTTCGGCTTCGGCGATGTTGCCGGCGGCATAGGCTTGCTGCGCGGCGATGAAGCGCCGTTGAAAATCCTGCATCAAAAACTCATCCCTTGAGGTGCGGCGTTTGCGTCGCCCTATCTGTCACGAAACCAGCCGGTGATCGAGAGTCGCCCGACCGGCGCGAAGGGGGGGACATAGCTGACCAGATGCGGCTGGGGCACCGCAAACAGGCTCAAGCTGTTGAACCGGGGCCGGTAGCCCACAATGATGTCGCCGTCATCATCCAGAAAATTGAGATAGCCGCCCCAGTCCGGCTTCCAGTCATCGGGCGCAAGGCTGAGCACATAGGCGATGCGCCATCCTTCGCCGACATGGCTGTCGCTGTGCAGGCCGAGGAACTGCGAGGGAGCAAACAGTGTCGCCTGCGCATCGGCCTTGATCAGCTCGGTGATCCCGGTGACCGATCGGATCAGATCGAGAAATGGCTGGTCGTTGATATGCTCGAGCAGGATGTCGTGCGCGGAATCGGGTGCCCATCGCCCGAGATAGGCATCGAGGATCGGGTAGCGTGCAAAGCTGAAGGCGTAATCGCCGCGCTGTGCGGCATCGGCCACGTTCTGGGCGATGCGCTGGCGTTCGGCCGCGGGCAGCGCAGCCATCTCATCGGGGCGGCGCCCATGCGGGCCATCGTTGCCTGCCGACCATGCCAGGCCCCAGGGTGTGTGCTGCGCAAGGATCTTGCGCAGCTCGCGCGCGGCCTCGGGTTCGAGCACATCGCGGATCTGCAGCCGCTGGTTGACGGCAAAGTCCCGCGCCAAGGCACCCCGGTCCAGCGACGGATTCAAGGCCAGAAGATGCAGCGGAGCAGCCGTGGCAGCCGACATGTCAACAGTGCCTTCCTCAAGAGTGCTGGCCTTGCCCCATGCATAGCGGGCCAGGGCCGCCCCCTCAACCCTCGCATCACCGCGTAGCCTCTCCTTGACCAGCAACAGCAGAGACTATGCGCACGAGAATGCGAATCTGTTGCAATAGCATTTGGGCGTTGCTAACAGCCTGCCCAGATTGGGGAACGAGATGAAACTGGGAAAGCTGGCGGGCTTCGTGCTTGCGACATTGTGGGTGGGCCCGGCTCTTGCGCAGGCTTCGGCGGCGGATCTGGCAGCAGACGCGGCGGAAGAGCCATCGCCTGCGGAGGAGGCTGATATCGTGGTCACTGCAGCGCGCACGGTGCTGCCGCCCAGCGCCTTGCCTTTGACAATCGATATCATCGGCAAGGAAGCGCTTGACCAGCAGATCATCCTGTCAGGGTCGATCACCGATGCCGTTGCGGCACTGACGCCGTCCTTCTCGCCCACGCGTGGCAAGCTGTCGGGGGCAGGGGAGACGCTGCGCGGCCGTTCGCCGCTCTATGCGATCAACGGCATTCCTCAGTCCACCCCGCTGCGCGATGGCAGCCGCGACGGCTTCACCATCGATGGCTTTTTCGTCGACCGGGTCGAGCTGATCTATGGTTCCAACGCGCTGCAGGGGATTGGCGGCACCGGTGGCATCGTCAACCAGGTGACCGTGGGCGCGCCCATGCTGGAGGGAGTTTCCGGCAGGGTGTTGTTGCAGGGTTCAGCCGATGGCGATGTCCGTTCGGACGGGTTCGGCGCCAAGGCGGCGGGGCTTGTGCAGTACAAGGCGGACCGCTTCGATGCCACCGTGGGTGCGTCCTACGAACGGCGCGGCGTGTTCTTTGATGCGCGCGGCCGCCGCATCGGCCTCAACCTCACCCAAGGCGAGACACAGACCTCCGATGCGGTCTCGCTGTTCGGGCGCTTCGGCTATGCGCTTTCCCCGACCGCGCGACTCGACCTGATGGCCAGCCGCTACGAGCTCAAGGGCGATGGCGAGTTCGTCGCGGTGCCGGGCAACCGGCTGACCGGCGTGCCCACCACTGCGGCGCGCGGCACGCCGCCGGGCATACCCGCCGCGAACCGCACCGAAAGCGTTGCGCTGTCGCTGACCGATACCGATCTTGGCGGCGGCAATTTCGTGAGCCAGATCTTCTTCAACCGCAGCCGCGACACGTTTGGCGGAGAGCTCGGCCCGATCGCGGCCTTTCAGGATGTCCGCATTGCCCCGGTCGGCACGCTGTTCGACCAGTCGCAGAACCGCTCGCGCAAGCTGGGCGGCAAGATCAGCTATGAACGCGCAGTCCCGGGCTTCGAAGACCTGACCGCGATCGTCGGGTTCGACGCGCTGTTCGATACCACCGAACAGCGGCTGATCGCCACCAACCGCGTCTGGGTGCCACCCACCGAGTTCCGCAGCCTCGCGCCGTTTGCGCAGGCCAATCTCAAGCTGTTCGACGGGCTGGTCCGGCTGGCGGGTGGTGCGCGCTGGGAAAATGTCGAGATCAAGATTGACGATTACACCACGCTCGCCACCACCACCAACCCGCGCGGCGGAGTGCTGGTCTCCGGCGGCAGCCCCAAGTTCGACGATGTGCTGCTCAACGGCGGGGTGATCGTCGAACCGGCGCAGGGAATCCGCTTCTACGCCAGCTATGCCGAGGGCTTTACTGTTCCAGATGTCGGCCGCATCACCCGCGCGATCGGCGCGCCGGGAGTCGATCTCGACAACTTCCTCGATATCAGCCCGATCATCTCGAACAACCGCGAGATCGGCGCCGAGGTGAAGCGCGGGCCGGTGGATGCCAGCGTCACCTATTTCTGGTCTACGAGCTCGCGCGGGCAGCTGCTCGTCGCCCGGCCTGACGGGATATTCGACGTGCAGCGCCAGCGCGTCGAGATCGAGGGGCTCGAGCTCAATCTGGGCGTGGCGATGCCGATCGATGGTCTGCGCCTTTCCGCCGGCTATGCTCATATCCTGGGCCGCAGCGATACCAATGCCGACGACCGGGTCGATACCGATCTGGATGGTACGAACATCTCGCCCGACCGCCTCAATCTGGCCGCCAGCTTCGACCTGGGCAGGGTATCGGCACGGGTGCAGACCCAAGTCTATTTCTCGCGGACCTTTGACGGGCTGGTGCGCGATCCGCGCAACGACTTCGGCGGCTATACGCTCACCGATGCCTATCTGGGCTATCAGGTAGGCCCAGGCCGCATCATCCTGAGCGCGCAGAACATCTTCAACCGCCAGTATATCGATTACAACAGCGATGTCCGGTTGCCGACCGACAACCTGTCGTTCTTTGCCGGGCGCGGCCGCAATATGACGCTGGCCTGGGACATGCGCTTCTGATGCGGCAGCTGGACTGGCTTCACCGCTGGACCGGCGGGCTCATCGGGCTTGTGCTCGCGATGCTGGGTCTGAGCGGCACGGTGCTGCTGCACCGCGACGCCTGGATCATGCTGCCCCATGCGCATGACACGCAGGTTGCCGACAACGCCGCGGTCGTGGGCGCGCTCGAGGCGATCATGGCAGACCCGCATTCGCGCCCCGGCAGCGTGCTGTTCGCCACCCAAAGCCTTGGCCTCAACCGGCTGACCTATGCCGATGGCAGCGGCGCCTATACCGATCAGAGCGGCGCCGTGGTGAGCCGGTGGGACAGCGTGTGGGGACGGCCCGAGCTGTTCCTGTTCGATCTGCACCACCATCTGCTCGCCGGAGATACCGGGGAGTGGGTGATCGGGATCGCGGGGCTGTGCGGGCTGTTCTTCGTGCTCAGCGGGCTGGTGCTGTGGTGGCGCACCCGGCGGACCTTCCGCTTCAGGCTGCTGCCTTCGCGCCTCACGCGCCCGGCGATCCTGTGGCATCACCGGGATATGGGCGTGGTCCTCGCGCCGCTGCTTCTGCTCACCCTCTTCACCGGCACCAGCATGATCTTCCGCCCGGTGGCAGCCTTGGTGCTGGGTCCGTCTGCGCCCGCCACCATCGGTGCGGCGCTGAAGGCGCCCGAGTCTGCGGCCACGCCGCTGGCCGACCAACCCGACTGGCGCCAGATCGTGCGCACCGCGCGCCAGCATTTCCCCGATGCCGAAATCCGGCTGATCAGCCTGCCGAAGCAGGATGGCGGACCGATCACCATGCGGATGAAGCAGCCCGAGGAATGGCTTCCCAACGGCCGCACGATGCTGTGGTTTGCATCCGATACCAGTCGGCTGATCGAGGCGCGCAACGCGCTGCTGCTGCCCTCGCAGGTGCAATGGTTCAACACCTTCTATCCGCTGCACGCGGCCAAGGTGGGCGGCTTGCCCTATCGACTCGTGATGACGCTGGTGGGGTTGGCGCTGACGTTGCTGGGATCGCTCACGGTCTGGACCTTCTGGTTCCGCCGCAGGCCATCGACTCGCCACGCAGAGTCGCGCCGTCCCGTCACGGTCGAGTAGCCAAAGGCGGCAGAAAAACCGCCTTTTCGATCTCAGTTCAGACGTTTATGCAACTGACTTGCAACAGCGGTATTCAGGGTCCATGGAGCAGGGATGACTGCGACCTCATACTGCCTTAACCCTGCCCTGAAACCTCCTCACCTGCGCCAGACCTTCAAGCGGTTGGGCCGGGTGCGCATTCGCGGCTTCCTCGCCGACGACGCGGCCCGGATGCTGCACCAACTGCTGCGCGATCGCAGCGACTGGATGCAGGTGATCAATTCGGGTGAGTTGCTGTATGAACTGAGCCGCGATGTCCGTTCGCATATGGAGCCGACGCGCGCCGCGGCGCTGGATCAGGCGGTCTATGCCGGAGCGCGCAACGGCTTCCAGTTCCGCTACGAAAGCATTCGCGTCCCCGATGACGCGGTTGCCCGGATGGCCAGCCCCGATCCGCTCACGGCGTTCGCGACGTTCATGTCGTCGCCTGAGGTGATCGGGTTGCTGCGCGACATCACCGGGATACGCGGCATCCGGTTCGCCGATGCGCAGGCCACCGCCTATTCGCCCGGGGATTTCCTGACCGAGCACGATGACGCGGTCGAAGGCAAGGGGCGGCTCGCGGCGTTCGTGCTGGGTCTGACCCCGCAATGGCGGCTTGAATGGGGCGGCCAGCTTCTGTTTCACGGCGAGCAGGGCACGATCAGCCATGGCGAAATGCCCGGCTTCAACACGCTCGATGTCTTTGCAGTTCCCCAGCGGCACAGCGTCTCGGAAGTGACTCGCGCCGCGGCCTATCGGCGCTATGCGGTGACCGGCTGGCTGCGGGGCTGAGCGGCCGTCACAGGTCGAACAGGCCTTCCTGTGCGCCTGCGGGCGGGTTGAGGCCCAGATGCTTCCACCCGCGCGCATTGAGGCAGCGGCCGCGCGCGGTGCGGGCGATCAGGCCCAGCTGGATGAGATAGGGCTCGATCACATCCTCGATCGTGTCGCGCGGCTCGGACAGGCCCGCCGCCAGCGTTTCCACGCCAACAGGGCCGCCGCGATAGATATCGGCGATCATCATCAGATAGCGCCGGTCCATCGCATCGAGCCCCAGCTTGTCGACCTCAAGCCGGGTGAGGGCTGCGTCCGCTGCCAGCGCATCCACGGTGGGCTGGCCCGCCACATTGGCGAAATCGCGCACCCGGCGCAGCAGGCGTCCGGCAACGCGCGGCGTTCCGCGTGCGCGGCGGGCAATCTCGGTCGCGCCATCGGCAGCGATTCCCAGCCCCAGCAGGCGCGCGGCGCGCGTCACCACCGCCTCGAGCTCCCCGACGGTATAGAAATTGAGCCGCACCGGGATGCCGAAACGGTCGCGCAAGGGCGTGGTCAGCAGTCCCTGCCGGGTCGTAGCTCCGATCAGCGTGAACGCGGGCAGGTCAATCCGTACGCTGCGCGCGCTCGGGCCTTCGCCGATGATCAGATCGAGCGCGCGGTCTTCCATCGCGGGATAGAGCACTTCCTCGACCACCGGATTGAGACGGTGAATCTCGTCGATGAACAGCACATCGCCTTCTTCAAGGTTGGTGAGCAGCGCCGCCAGATCGCCCGACTTGGCGATCACTGGGCCCGAGGTTGCACGAAAGCCCACGCCCATCTCGCGCGCGATGATCTGCGCCAGCGTCGTCTTGCCGAGGCCGGGCGGGCCGAACAGCAGCACATGGTCGAGCGCCTCGGACCGCCCCCGTGCCGCCTCGATGAACACACGCAGATTATCACGCGCCGCCGCCTGGCCGATGAACTCGGCCAGCGTCTTGGGGCGCAGCGCGGCATCCTGGTCTTCAGGGATGCGGTCTGGGGTGAGGAGGCGGTCTGTGGTCATGTCAACTTTTCAACGCGCTGCGGATGTCGCGTGCATGGTGGATGATGCGGACGATAACCACGACACCACCTTCAATGATATAGAATATTCGATGCCGACGATGCACCAGGCATCGAACACCGGTACCCAGTTCGGGCTTGGGTACGCCTACATGCGGGTGCTGTGCCAGGCGATCAAAAGCTTGGTCAAAACCCAGAAAATACGCATCGGCTATGTCGGGGCCGAACTGTTCAAGACTGAAGAGACGAATTTCAACCAGATCCTGCCGCGCCTCTGGGCTGATATCCAGTTCAGCCACGATTTGCGGGGTACTCAGTCATGATTTCCCGCAGCACGTTCTTGGGATTCTGATTCAACCGCCCTGAGGCACGCCCCTCGTCGATCTTCGCCTTGAGCCATTCAGCTTCGTCTGCCGACTGCTCCTGATCCCGCCGTAGCAGGTCGCGCACATACTCGGCAGCATCGGCGTACTCGCCCAGCGCGACGCGCTCGTCGATCCACTGCTTCAGGGCAGGCGACACCGATATGGTCATGTCCGTCATGGCGAAAATTATAGACGATCGCGGAACCAAGTCCAGCGATGGCGCTTTACCGCGTCTTCGTGTTGCGGACATTTCAAAATCAGGGTCCAGTTATGGATATATCTCAACGACGGTTCCATCAGGGGTACTCTGGTAGAGCCAGTCGACCTCTCCATTCGTAAGCGCAATGCATCCCCTCGTCCAATCCATCCAAATATGCGCTCTTCCCAGCGCGCCAAGACCATTGGGCAGACCGTGGATCATGATGTCGCCGCCGGGGTCGACCCCTAGTGCCTTCGCCTTTGTGATTTGCTTGTTGATCGGATAGCCTAACCGCAACGCCCGGTAATATCGGCTGTCTCGTTTGTGCTCGGTTATTCGATAGAGACCTTCGGGTGTCCGGCTGTCGCCTTCCATGTGCTTTTGCCCAACTGGTTCTCTGCCGAGGGACACAGACATCGTTTCCGCGACTTTGCCACCGGACAGGGCAATTAGCTTTCGCTGTGATTTTTTGATGAGGATACGATCGATCTTTGGCAGATCGGTTTGACATCCAAGCTGGCCAAACCATGCACCACCGCTGTCGAGGCAGGCGTCCTGTTCCAGAAATTCTAATGCATAGAGGCCTGCAGGAATTGTTAGCGTCAATGCCGCGGCCATGCCCAGCAGACGCCGCTTCACCGCGCCGCCTTCTTAAGCGCCAGTCGCACCAGCGCATCGAGGCTCGCGCCGTCGCCCAGATCCTCTTCCGCCCCCACCACGGCCCTTGCCGCATCAGCGGGCTTGAAGCCCAGATTCTGCAGCGCGGAGACCGCGTCGGCGGCGTGGTTGCCGACCAAGGCGGGGATGCCGATGCCGGCAGGACCGAGCGACATCGCACCCATCTTGTCCTTGAGCTCGTTGACGATGCGCAGCGCCAGCTTGGGGCCCACGCCCTGCGAACGGGCGATCATCGCCTTGTCGCCCTGTGCCACGGCGCGCGCGAGTTCTTCGGGGGTGAGCGCGGACAGGATGGCGAGCGCAACCTTCGATCCCACGCCCTGCACGCCGGTGAGCAGGCGAAAGCCGTCGCGCTCGCTCGCCGAAGCAAAGCCGATCAGCCGCATGTCGGTTTCGCTCACCTGCATTTCGGTGTGCAACACGACCTTGTCGCCCTTGGCGGCTAGACCTGAGAGGGTGCGCGAGGAAGCAAACACCAGATAGCCGACGCCGCCGACATCGATCACCGCGTGATCGTGCCCCATGCTGTCGAGCGTACCGGTGAGTTTGGCGATCATCTGTTTTCCCTCTCCCCTTGCGCGGGAGAGGAGGGGGTTAGCGCAGTTTTTCGTACCCCGCCAGATGCGCGTGGGTGATCGCCACCGCGAGCGCGTCCGCCGCATCGGGCCCGGCGATCTGCACGCCAGGCAGCAGCCGCTGCACCATCGCGTCGATCTGCGCCTTTTCGGCAGCGCCGGTCCCGACGATCGCCTTCTTGATCAGCCGCGGCGCATATTCGCCGACGTTCAGGCCCGCCCGCGCGAGTCCTAGTATCAGGCCCCCGCGCGCCTGAACGAGCTTCAGCGTCGATTGCGGGTTCTTGTTGACGTAGATTTCCTCGATCGCCGCGCTGTCGGGATCATAATCCGTAATGACCGCCGCCAACGCAGTGTCGAGCTCCAGCAGCCGAGAAGGCAGGGCCGCCTTGGCGTTGGTCTTGATCTGCCCGTTGGCGATATGGCTCAGGCGATTGCCCTCGGACCGGATCACGCCCCAACCGGTGGTGCCAAGGCCCGGGTCGATGCCTAGGATGATCATCTAAAGCCCCTCCCCTTCAAGGGAGGGGTTGGGGTGGGGAAGCAACTTGCCAGGCCAACGACCTGGGAGGGTGTCCAGCTTTGCTAGGATCAAGTCCAAGACCCCTTCAAGGCTTTGGCTTACTTCATAGTTAGTGAACCGCATGGTGAAATATCCAAGTTCAGCCAGAGCGGCATCCCGTTTGGCGTCTCGCACGGCGTCGTGCGTGTCACCGTCAACTTCAACGATCAGCCCTTTCGACGGGCACAGAAAATCGCAGATAAATGGGCCGATAACGGATTGGCGACGAAATTTGTAGCCGCCCAACTGTGAGCCATTGAGATATTTCCAGAGGATAATCTCCAAGGGTGTCGGGTTGTTGCGCAACTCATTTGCGAACAGCGACAAGCGAAGGCTGTTGTCCATTCCCCACCCCAACCCCTCCCCTGAAGGGGAGGGGCTTTCTTCAAGCTTATCCCAGCTTCTCCATCACCTCGTCCGAAACCTCATAATTGCCCCAGACGGTCTGGACGTCGTCGTCATCGTCGAGCGCGTCGATCAGCTTGAACAGGGTCTGCGCGTCGGCTTCGGCGACATCGACGCGGACCTGCGGGCGCCAGGCGAGCTTGACGCTCTCGGCTTCGCCCAGGGCCTTTTCCAGCTCGCCGGAGACCGCGTGCAGGTCTTCCATGTTGGTCCAGATGTCGTGGCCGTCTTCGGTCGACTCGATGTCTTCCGCGCCCGCTTCCATCGCGGCCTCGAGCACCTTTTCCTCGTCGCCTGCGCTTGCGGGATAAGTGATCAGGCCCATGCGGTCGAAGCCGTGGCTCACCGCGCCGGACGCGCCCAAGTTGCCACCGTTTTTGCTGAACGCGGTGCGGACATTGGTCGCGGTGCGGTTGCGGTTGTCGGTCAGCGCCTCGACGATCAGCGCAATGCCGCCCGGGCCATAGCCTTCGTAGCGGATTTCTTCGTAATCCTCGCCGCCGGCGGCCGATGCCTTGTCGATCGCGCGCTGAATGTTGTCCTTGGGCATCGACTGCGCCTTGGCCGCGTTGACCGCGAGCCGCAGGCGCGGGTTCATGTCAGGGTCTGGCATGCCCATCTTGGCGGCCACGGTAATTTCGCGGCTGAGCTTGGAAAACATCGCCGAGCGCTTTTTGTCCTGCGCGCCCTTGCGGTGCATGATGTTCTTGAATTTGCTATGGCCTGCCATGGCGGATTTCTGCCTGTTCAGTTGAGGTGATGCGAATGCTGGTGCGCGCCTTTACACCAGCCAGATGGTTCATAGCAACCGCTGCCACCAGCCGACATCGCGCCAGCCGCCCAGCTTCCAGCCGACCTCGCGATATATGCCCACGGGCACCATCCCCATCGCCTCGTGCAGCGCGATGCTTGCCGGGTTGGGCAGCGCGATCCCGGCGAACACCGCGTGGATCGAGCGGCTGCGCAGCCGGTCGAACAGCGCGGTGTACAGTGCGCGACCGAGCCCCTGGCCCTGTGCGGCTGGCGCGACATAGATCGCGATATCGGCAGAGGTGGCATAGGCGGCGCGGACCCGGTGCGGGCTGGCATAGGCATAGCCCATGACTGCGCCATCCAGCTCCGCAACCACCCAGCCGTGCGAACTGCCATGGCTCGAAATCCGCGTGGCCATCTCCGCAGCACCGGGCGCCTGTGTCTCGAAGCTGACCCAGCTGTCGGTCACGAACGGCGCGTAGAGGACGGCAAGCGCTGCGCCATCTGCCGCAGTGGCATCGCGGATGTGCAGCGCCGCCATCGTGCCGGTTCAGACCAGGGTCTCAGCCAAGGCCGAGAGCGGCCTTGTAGGTGTCGAGGATCAGTTCCATTTCCTGGCGGTCATGCGGTTCCATTTTGCGCAGGCGCACGATCTGGCGCATGATCTTGGGGTCGTACCCTTGCGATTTCGCTTCGGCATAGGTGTCGCGAATGTCATCGGCGACGCCCTTTTTCTCTTCTTCCAGACGCTCGATACGCTCGATGAAAAGGCGCAGCTGATCGTCAGCCGACATGATGGGTTCGCTCATGATATGTCTTTCATTTCGGGTGGGGCGCCGGGCGAATCTCCCGGTGCAAAATGGTGGACCGCTCCCTTAAGGGTGGTCGGCGTTCTTCGCCACGCTTTCCTTCATCCGGGCAAGCTGTTCTTCGCTGGCCTCGCCCTGATAGCGCGATTTCCATGTCGCAAAGTCCATGCCGTAGATCAGGCGGCGCGCAGCATCGCGGTCGTCGGCGCCGCCGGCTTCCTGCACCCAGTCAGCCAGGCAGTTGCGGCAGAAACCGGCGAGCCCCATCAGGTCGATGTTTTCCGCATCATGCCGGTGGCGCAGGTGGCGCACCAGGCGGCGAAAGGCTTGGGCAGCGACCTCGTCGGGGATGTCGACATCCATGGGCGGGGCGGGAACGGAATTGGTCATCAGATTATTTCCAGAACGGTTTTGCGATTGGTGACGCACTGGCCTAAGCATCGCATAGATATTTCGTCGCAACGCAAACGGTTGCGGCGCAGACCAGTCCAGGGGATTTGAGTGAGCAAGACTATCGCCAAGCGCAGCCGCAAGGTCAAGATTCTCGCAACGCTGGGTCCGGCCAGCAGCAGCGCCGAAATGATCGAAAGGCTGTTCCGGGCAGGGGCCGATGCCTTCCGCGTCAACATGAGCCATGGCGACCATGCTACCCACGCCGCGACGATCAATACCATCCGCCAGATCGAAACCAGACTGCAGCGGCCGATCACCATCCTGTGCGATTTGCAGGGTCCGAAATTGCGCGTCGGAACGTTCGAAGGCGGCAAGGCTTTCCTCAAGCACGGCCAGCACTTCACGCTCGATTCGAACCCCGCGCCGGGCAATGACGAGCGCGCATATCTGCCGCATAAGGAGATTTTCGCCGCGCTCGACAAGGGCCAGCGGCTGCTGATCGACGACGGCAAGATGGTGTTGCGCGTGCTGCGTCCCGGCGAGAGCGAAATCCTGTGCTCGGTCGAGGTCGGCGGCTTCATCTCGGACCGCAAGGGGCTGAACGTGCCCGACAGCCTGGTGCCCATGGCGGCGCTGACCGAGAAGGACCGCCGCGATCTGGCGTTCGCGCTCGAAATGGGCGCGGACTGGATCGCCTTGAGCTTCGTCCAGCGCCCCGATGACGTCGCCGAAGCACGCAGCCTGATCGGCGGACGCGCGGCACTGATCGCCAAGATCGAAAAGCCCGCCGCGCTGAATTCGCTCGAAGAGATCATCGAGCTTTCCGACGCAGTGATGGTCGCTCGCGGCGACCTTGGCGTCGAAATGGCGCCTGAAGAGGTGCCGGTGATGCAAAAGCGCATAGTCGAAACCGCGCGCCGTTCGGGCAAGCCGGTGGTGGTCGCGACGCAGATGCTCGAATCGATGATCACCAGCCCGTCGCCCACCCGCGCCGAAGTCTCGGACGTCGCCAACGCGGTGTATGATGGCGCCGACGCGGTGATGCTGTCGGCGGAAACCGCTGCTGGCGACTGGCCGGAGCTCGCCGTCGGCATGATGGACCGCATCGCCACCCAGGTGGAGGGCGACCCCGGCTATGCCGCGCGCGTGCACTTCATCGAGACCTTGCCCGATTCGACCACGGCTGATGCGCTGTCAGCGGCGTGCAGCGAGATTGCCAACACCGTGCGGGTGAGCGCGATCGTGTGCTTCACGCTGTCCGGCTCGACCGCGCGGCGCGTGTCGCGCGAGAGGCCGTCGGTGCCGGTGATGGTGCTGACCCCGTCGCGCGAGACCGCGCGCCGCGTCGGGCTGCTCTGGGGTGCCTATCCGGTGGTGACCCGCGACATCGGCAGCTTCGAGGAGATGATCGGCAAGGGCAAGCGCATGGCGTTGCGCCACGGCTTTGGCGAAGCCGGCGGTCGGATCATCACGCTGGCGGGCGTGCCTTTCGGCACCCCGGGATCGACCAATGTGTTGCACATCGTGACGCTGACCGGCGAGGAGCTCAAGGGCTACAAGGACTGATCAGCGAGCTGCAGGTGCCAAACATACCGCCGCTCTGCCCTGAAATCAGATCGTCGCGATGTTGAACACATCCCGAGCCGCCAGATCGGCATAGAGGGCAGGTGCATCGCGGAACAGGTGCCCCTGCAGGCCGCAGGCGATCGCGCCCTGGATGTTCGCCTCGCGGTCGTCGATGAACAGGGTGCGCGCTGGGTCGATGCCGAAGCGGTCGATGGCGAGGCGATAGATCGCAGCGTCGGGCTTTACCATCTTCTCGTCGCCCGAAACCACGATGTCCTGAAACAGGTCGAACACCGGTGCGGTGGGGCGGAACTTGCGCCACAGGTCGGACCCGAAATTGGTGATGCCGTAGATCGGCACTCCGCGCACCGCGAGTTCCTCGACCAGATCGATCATGCCCGGTACCGGCCCGGGGATCGTCTCCAGCCAGCGCGGCTCGTAGAGGCGGATCAGCGCGGCATGCTGCGGATACTCTGCGGCGAGTTCATCGATCATCGTAGCGATCGGGCGCCCCGCATCGTGCTGGTCATGCCAGTGGAGCGTGAGGACATTGCCGAGAAAATGGTCTAGCTCGGCCGGATCATCGATCAGCCTGGCGTAGAGGTTGCGGATGTCCCACTGGAACAGGACATTGCCGACGTCGAAGATGATGGTGTCGACCGGCTGCATCTGATCCCCCCTCGCGCACGCAAGCAAAAGGCCCCGGAGCCTGCCGGAGCCTTTGCATGAAAATCGCAGCTTCAAGACACGGCGCGGCCCGATGGGCGCGCCGCTGCCGGATCAGCCCTGGCGGGCCTTGAAGCGACGGTTGGTCTTGTTGATCACATAGGTGCGGCCGCGACGACGGATCACGCGGTTGTCGCGATGGCGATCCTTGAGCGACTTCAGCGAATTGCGAATCTTCATGACGTTCAGGCCCTTGATTGAAACTTCTGATGCAGCGAAAGCCCCTTGCGACCCCGCGTATGTCACGCGAATGCCGTGCTGGAGCTTCCATGCCGGAAAGCGGCGCGGATACGTGGCAGGGCAGGCAAAGTCAAGCATCGCTGCCGGGGATGGAACGGATTTTTATGCGCTTCATTGGTCATTCATCACAGGTTGCGTTAGGCAGCAACAATGCGGGCAAGGCTCGCTGAAACAGGAAAGGGCGCGAACATCATGGGCTTTTCATGCACATCCCGCAGCATTGCGGTCAGTATGGCCGCCGCCGCGGCGTTGCTGGCAGGTGCCTGCGTGTCGCCTGCCGGACCGGTTGAGGCCGTCCGCTTTGTTTCGCCCGACCGTGCAAGCGAACTTGGCCGCGGATCGATTCGCGTGACCGCAGGCGAGGGCATGGACGCGGGCTCGCTGGAATATCGCAGCTATGCCGCCGCGGTGGAGCGAGAGCTGGAACGCGTCGGCTATCAGGTGCTCCCGGTGGGAGCCGGCAGCGGCCGCGATGTGCAGACCGCGACGGTTCGCATCGAGCGGATGGTGCTCTCGCCCGCAGGGGGTGAGCGCAATCCCGTCAGCGTGGGTGTAGGGGGCGGGACCGGTGGATTCGGATCGGGTCTGGGCGTCGGCATCGGCATCAATCTGGGGGGACGGCCCAAGGACCGCATCGCCACCGAGCTGTTCGCCAACATCCGCTCGGGCGACGGCGTGGTGCTGTGGGAAGGGCGCGCCACGGTGGAAGCGAAGGCTGGAACGCCGATGGCCGAGACCCAGCTCAACGCCGCCAAACTTGCGCAGGGGCTGTTTACTGGGTTCCCCGGCGAATCCGGAGCGACTATCAAGGTCCCATGACCCAGACCAAAATTCCCAGCATTTCTTGCGCTTTCGATTCCGGTAACATCGTCGTCCAATCGGTTTCCCCGACGCCAACCGGCAAGTTTCGGGCCGAACTTGCGATTCGCAAGGACAAGGATTCGGACTTCTTCCAGTGGTTCCATTTCCGTGTGGCGGCACAGCCGGGTGATGAGCTCGAGCTGGTGATCACGGGTCTGAAGGATTCGGCCTATCCGGGCGGCTGGCCCGGATACCGGGCCTGCGTCAGCGAGGACCGCGATTTCTGGGGGCGGACGGATACTTCCTATGATGTCAATGCCGGCACGCTGACGATCCATTATCAGATGACCGGCGGGGTCGCCTGGTTCGCCTATTTCGCTCCCTATTCGATCGAACGGCACCATGATCTGGTCGCCGAGATCGCCAGCCGCGCCGGTGTGCGCCATCGCGAGCTTGGGCTCAGCATCGAAGGCCAGCCGATCGACTGCCTGGAAATGGGCGAAGGCCCTGTTCAGGTGTGGCTTTATGCCCGCCAGCACCCGGGCGAAAGCATGGCCGAATGGTGGATGGAAGGCGCGCTTGAAAAGCTCACCGATCCGGCTGACCCGCATGCGCGTCTGCTGCGCAGCAAGTGCACGCTGCACATCGTGCCCAACATGAACCCCGACGGCTCTGCACGCGGCCATCTGCGCACCAATGCCGCAGGGGTGAATCTCAACCGCGAGTGGCATGAGCCGAGCGCCGACCGCAGCCCCGAAGTGCTGTGCGTGCGCAATGCCATGGACGCAACCGGAGTTCACTGGGCGATGGACGTGCATGGCGACGAGGCCATCCCGCATGTGTTCATCGCGGGCTTTGACGGCATCCCTTCGTGGACCGAGGACCAGGGCACTCGCTACGAGCGCTATCGCGATCTGCTGGCCAGCCGCACGCCCGATTTCCAGACGAAGCAGGGCTATCCGCGCGCACATGCGGGCCGGGCCAATCTGTCGATGTCGACCAACCAGCTGGCCGAACGGTTCGGCGCTTCGCATGGCTGCGTGGCGATGACGCTGGAAATGCCGTTCAAGGACAATGACGACCTGCCCGATCCCGACCAGGGTTGGAGCCCGGAGCGTTCCAAGCTGCTGGCGCATGATTGCCTGGCGGTTCTGGCGGAAATGGTGGCGGGCTGAACGCCGTCCTTTGTTCATGGCCAAGCAAGGCGCGTTGAGGCATTCTTGGCATGGCCAGAACTTGAAGGACCGCCGCCATGCCGCTTCACCGTCGTCTGATCGCTGCCGGATTGTTCGCCACGGGAGCTGCGCTCTTCGCGCTGCAGCCGCTGGCGAACGCACAGGATGCCGCGCCCAAGAAATCGAAGGTCCCCGCCGCGGAGGTGGTCGGCGAGCCGGTGAGCTGCATCAACCTTTCGCAGATCCGGAGCACCCAGGTGCGCGACGATCGCACCATCGATTTCATCCTGTCGGGTGGCCGGGTGTATCGCAACCAGCTGCCCAACCAGTGCGGCAGCCTGGGCTTTGATCGCGCTTTCACCTATTCGACCTCGCTCACCCAGCTGTGCAATGTCGACATCATCACCGTGCTGCAGAACGTGGGCGGCGGGCTGATGCCTGGCGCCAGCTGCGGGCTGGGTGAATTCACTCCGGTCAAGCTGGTCAAGAAGGCGAAATAGCGGTCTGCCTCAGACGTCGTCGTCCGAGATCATTTCTCCGCGGTTGAGCTCGCCGGTCATCGCCGCGACGGTGACCGCGATGGCGGCATCGCCGGTGATGTTGGTGGTGGTGCGGATCATGTCCATGATGCGGTCGACGCCCGCCACCAGCGCGATCGTTTCCAGCGGAACGCCCACCGATCCGAACACCAGTGCCATCATGATCAGCCCGGCGCCCGGAATGCCCGCGGCACCCACCGCGCCCAGCGTCGATGTCACCGCGATCATCGCATAATCCCCCCAGCTGAGATCGACGCCGAAGATCTGCGCACCGAACAGCGTGGCTAGGCCCAGATACATCGCTGTACCGTTCATGTTGATCGTCGCGCCCAATGACACGACAAAGCTCGACACGCTGGGCGATACCCCCAGGTTGCGCTGGGTGCAGCGCAAGGTGACGGGCAGGGTGGCGTTGGATGACGCGGTGGAAAAGCTCACCGCAATGGCGTCGATCATGCCGCGGAAGAAATCGATCACCGGCAGCCGGGCGATGAACTTGATCATCGCCGAATACATGACCAGCATGATGATCGCGCATCCGATGTAATTGAGCGCCACCAATTTGGCGAGCGGGATCAGTCCCTCGAACCCGAACGTCCCTGCGACCCAGGCCATCAGGGCAAAGACGCCAAAGGGGGTCAGCTCCATCACCAGGATGGTGACCTTCTGCATGATGATCGCGCCGGAATCGAAGATCTTCGCGACCGGTTCGCCGTCCTTTTCCGCCATCAGGATGCCGATGCCGAGCAGCAGCGAGAACACGATCAGCGCCAGCACATCCATCGTCGCCATGGCTTCGACGACGTTCTCCGGCACCATCTTGAGGATCATCTCGGTTGCGGATGTCTGGGGCGGGGCAGGGGGCTGCGTCACCCCGGCGAGGCTGGCATCCACGCCCATTCCCGGCTTGGCCAAAGTGGCCATGGTGAGGCCCAGGATGACCGCCAGCTGGCCGGTGACGAGGAACAGCAGCATCGCGCGCCCACCGACCGCACCCAGCTTGCGCAGATCGCCGATCGAGGCCACGCCCGCCACCAGCGAGAAAAAGATCAGCGGAACGACCAGCATCTTGATCGCGCGGATGAACAGGTCACCGATCCACTTTATCGCGACCGCGCCTTCACCCCAGATGAGCCCGGTAATGACGCCGAGGATAAGGGCAGCGATAACGCGCTGCCAAAGCGGAATACGAAACCAGAAACCCAAAATGCTTCCTCTGCTCAACCAGAGCGCCCGACGCTAGACATCGCAGGCAGTCACCGCAAGCGCAGCAGCACCTCAGCTCAGCGCAACGATGGCAAAGCAGGTCGCGAGGCCAACCCCGATGGTGAGCGGAATGCCGGCCTTGAAGAAGTCGGTGAAACGATATCCGCCGGCAGCATAGACGAGGGTGTTGGTCTGATAGCCGATCGGGGTGGCAAAGCTCGCCGACGCGGCGAACATCACCGCAATCACCAGCGGGCGCGGATCGATGCCAAGGTCCATACCCAGCTTGATGACGATGGGCGTGACGATGATCGCGACGGCATTGTTGGTGATGATCTCGGTCAGCAGCACCGAAAGGACATAGACCGCGAACACCACCGCCCAGACCGGAACATCGTCCAGATACGGCGCGAGCGCATCGACGACGATGTTGACGCTGCCTGCCTGCTCGAGCCCCAGCCCGACCGCGAGCATGCCGAAAATCAGCACCAGCACATTGCCGTCGATCGAACCCCACGCCTCTTCGGCATCGATGCAGCGCGCGATGAGGATGAAGCCGACCGCGAGGATCGCGGCCACCTCGATCGCGACGACGTTGAACGCCGAGAGCAGCACGACGGCGGCCAGCGCACCGATCGCCAGCGGCGCCTTGTCGCGGCGAAAGGCCCGCGCGCTGGTGCTGGCAACGCCGAACAGATTGGGGTTCTCGTACATCCGCGCGATGTCCGCCTTCGACCCGGTCACCACCAATTTGTCGGCGGCATGGATCTTGGCGTTGGGCAGATCGGAACGGGGCAGGTTGCGAAAACGGCTGAGGCCCAGGATGCGCACGTTGAGCATCGACAGGAAGGGGATGTCGTACAACCGGTTGCCGATGCTGGGATGGCTGGGCGCGACCATCGCCTCCACCACCACTTCGCCCATCGCGCCGACATCGCCTTTGCGCACAATGCCGACCTTGAAGTCGGCGCTTTTGCGCAGCGACATCAGTTCGGGCAGCTCGGTGCGGATGACCAGGATGTCGTCCGGTTGGAGGATCTCGGCCGCGAGGTTGTGCCGGATATAGCGGCCGTCGCGCTTGATCGCGGTGACCGCTATTTTGGATCGCTTGGCGATCGCAGTTTCAGAGAGGGATTTGCCGCGCATCGTCGAGGCATTGCGGATGGTGAGTTCGGTGAGGAACAATTCGTCGCTGGTGCTACCGGCCAGTCCATCGTCGCCCTTTGGCAGAAGCCACGAGCTGAACGCCGCCAGCATGATCATGCCGGCCACGCCCGCGATCAGGCCATAAGGTGTGATCTCGAAGATGCCGAAGGGCGCGAGCCCGTTGCCGCGCGCTACCGAATCGACGATGAGGTTGGTCGAGGTGCCGATCAGCGTGGTGGTGCCGCCCAGGATGCAGACAAAGCTCAACGGGATGAGCAGCTTCTTGGCCGAATAGCCGGTCGCTTGCGCAAGCTTGAGGATGATCGGGATCATCACCACCACCACCGGCGTGTTGTTCATGAAGGCCGAGGCGACGTAGACGCCCAGGAACATCTCGCCCACCGCCAACCGAGGATATTTGCCCGCCCGTCGGATGATCGCGCCGGCGATCGCGTCGATCGTGCCGGTGCGCAGCAGCGCGCCCGACAGGATGAACATCGCCCCGATGGTGATCGGCGCGCTGTTCGAGAAGACCGAAAACAGCTGCTTGGAATCGATGATGCCCAGGAACAGGAACGAGCATGCGCCCAGGATCGCAATCACCGCGGCGGGGAAGCGTTCCATAACAAAGCCGACGAACATCAGCCCCAGGATGACAAGACCGATCTGGGCCTGCCAAGTTTCAATGAACAGGCGGATGTCTTCCATCGGCTGTGTGGTCCCCCTTCACCACGTCACTCGATCACGCTTTACCCACTCTTGAGTTCCCGTGTCAGCCTCAAACTCGCGCGCCAGAACAGAAAGGCGGGGATCAGGCCCAGCCAGGCTGCGCCATAAAGCACCCAGCGGACACTGTCGGCGCCTGCCAGCGGCTGGAAGGCATCGGACATCACGCCGAACAGCAACGGGCCCAGGCCCAGCCCGATCAGGTTCTGCGAAAACAGCATGACCGATGCGGCCACCGCGCGCAGTTCAGGCCGCACCAGCCCCTGGACGCAGGCATAGACCGGGCCGTAATACATGATGTTCATCGCGGTCGGCAGGATCAGCAACGCCAATGCTACGCGCCAGTCGCTGGCGGAATAGGCGAGGAAAAGCATGGGTGCAGCCACCGCAATGGCGATGGCGGGACCGGTGAGCATATGCTTGCGATCGCGCTTGCCGAAGTGATCTGCCAGCTTGCCGCCGCCCCAGGTGCCGATCATGCTCGCCACACCCAGCGAGACGCCGAGGTACAGGCCCGTCTCCCCGGGGGTGAGCCCGAAATTGCGGATGAACAGCACCGAGACCCAGACGGTCTTGCCGTAGGACAGGAAGGCGATCAGCCCGCCTGCCAGGCACAGCAGCACGAAGCACCGCGATGTCGCCAGCTCGCGCAGCGCTTCGCCCACCGGCACCTGCACCTTGGCTTTGGGCATCCGGTCCCCGGCAACCATGCCGACCCGGCGCGGTTCCTTCATCAGGAACGGCACAAGCACCGCCAGCACAAGGCCCGGAAGGCCCACGGCCATGAAGGCGGTGCGCCAGCCATAGGCATCGGCGAGACCGCCGCCGATCACCATCCCCAGCAGCGATCCGATGGGGATGCCGAGGCCATAGAACGCGATCGCGGATGAACGTTTCTCCGGTGGCACGCTGTCGCTGATCAGCGAGTGCGCAGCAGGCGTGCACCCGGCTTCGCCAACGCCCACGCCGACGCGCGCCAGAAGCAGTTGCGGAAAGGTGCGCGCCGCGCCGCAGGCCATCGTCATCGCCGACCAGATCGCCACCGACCATGCGATCAGCGACACCCGGTTGGTGGTGCTGCGGTCGGCATAGCGCGCAATCGGAATGCCAAGCAGCGTGTAGAACAACGCAAAGGCGAGCCCGGTCATCAGCCCCAGTTGCGTGTCGCTCAGCCCGAAATCGCGTTTGATCGGCTCGGCCAGGATCGAGACGATCTGCCGGTCGAGGAAATTGAAGATGTAGATGATCATCAGCGTCCACAGCATCGTGCGGGGCATGGCGGTGTAGGTCGGGGCAGTGGCGGCAGGCGCTGCGGTTACGGCCAATCCGGCCGGCGGCAGGGTATCTCCTGCGCCTGTGCGGGTTACGGTCATTCTCTCTCCTGTCGCGCCGCTTGGCGCCCCTGCGGGCGTGCGGCTGCTGTTGGAGGGATGCTAGACCCAGAACCGTTGGGGTGGCAATCGCTGTTCGACGAATTGTGACGTTTACGTCAACGGGAGGGTGTCAGACCCGCCACAATCAGCCGCATTGCGCGCGGTGCAGCAGCTTCTGGTCGGCAAGAACCAGCGCCACCATCGCTTCGACCACCGGAGTGCCGCGGATGCCGACGCACGGGTCGTGGCGGCCCTTGGTGACGATCTCGCTGGCGTCGCCATCACGGGTGATTGTCTCGACCGGGGTCAGGATCGAGCTGGTCGGCTTGAAGGCGACGCGCACCACCACTGGCTGGCCTGTCGAGATGCCGCCTGCAATGCCGCCGGCATGGTTAGCGAGGAATTCGGGATCGCCATCGGCGCCGGGGCGCATCGGGTCGGCATTGCGCTCGCCGCTCAGCCGCGCGGCGGCAAAGCCGTCGCCGATTTCGACGCCCTTGACCGCGTTGATCGACATGCACGCGGCGGCCAGCTCGCTGTCGAGCTTGGCATAGAGCGGCGCGCCCCAGCCGGCAGGAACGCCGGTGGCCACGCATTCGACCACGGCGCCCAGCGAGCTGCCCGATTTGCGCGCGGCATCGACCTTCGCTTCCCAGCGCTTTGCAGCTTCGGGGTCGGGGCAGAAGAACGGGTTGCGGGCGATCTCGGCGGCGTCGAAGCGGGCAGGGTCGATGCTGTCGCCGCCCAGTTCGGCGACATAGGCGACCAAAGTCACTTCGGGGATCACCAGCCGCGCAACCCCGCCTGCCGCCACCCGCGCCGCAGTCTCGCGCGCGCTCGACCGGCCACCGCCGCGATAATCGCGAAATCCGTATTTCCGGTCATAGGCGTAATCGGCATGGCCGGGGCGATAGGCCTTGGCGACCTCGCTATAGTCCTTGGAGCGCTGGTCGACATTCTCGATCATCAGCGAGATCGGGGTGCCGGTGGTGCGGCCTTCGAACACGCCCGAGAGGATCCGAACCGCATCGGGCTCCTGCCGCTGTGTGGTGAAGCGCGAGGTGCCGGGGCGCCGCGCATCGAGGAAGGGCTGGATGTCGGCTTCGCTGAGGGTCAGCCCCGGCGGGCACCCATCCACCACCGCGCCCAGCGCAGGGCCATGGCTTTCCCCCCAGGTGGTGAAGCGAAAAACGCGGCCAAAGGTGTTGAAGCTCATGGGTAAGTCCGTTCAGGCACAGGATGATTTCCCGCGCTTTGCGGGATTGCGGCTGCACTGTCCAGATAGACGTTTTCGGTGCGTCGGTGCGGTCAGCCTATGCCGCGCGCGACGAGGGCCGCGTCATGTCACCCCGTCCCGCAATCAGGCCTGCAACGGAAATATCCTCATCAATCTCTTCCCAATGCAGCCCGGCAGGGGACAGCGTAACCGCTGCCCGCTGTTCTGGCGTCGCGTCGAGCAAACGGGGAAACCACGCCAGTGGCACTCCGATGGTGCGTCCATCAGACAGATTAACCCACAGGGTGTCCTCATCGCACCGGGCGGATGTCGGGCTAATAGAAATATCCATGCCAGGCCCTTTCGATCTGACTGCGCTTTGCCCGTACGACCATCATGGCAAAGGCCAGATCGCGCCGGTTGAGGCCGCGATTGTATGCCACCGTCACATCATCGCCAACCCAGAACTTCGCTTCGCCATCGCCATTGCTGACATGAACATGGCAAGGCTCTAGCGGACTGCCTTCGTCCGAATAGAAGAAATAGCGAAACCCGCGATCTCTCAGGACGGTTGGCACTGCCTCACTGATCCAGCGCGATATCCGGGGCGTCTTCTTGCTTCATGCCGACGACGTGATAGCCGGCATCGACATGATGGGTTTCGCCGGTGACGCCCGAGGACAGGTGCGAGCACAGATAGAGGCCAGCGCCGCCGACATCCTCGATCGTGACGTTGCGGCGCATCGGGGCGTTGTATTCGTTCCACTTGAGGATGTAGCGGAAATCGCCGATGCCGCTCGCCGCCAGCGTCTTGATCGGGCCTGCGGAGATCGCGTTGACGCGGATATTCTCAGGCCCCAGATCGTTGGCGAGATACTTTACGCTCGCCTCCAGCGCGGCCTTGGCGACACCCATCACGTTGTAATGCGGGATGACCTTTTCGGCGCCGTAATAGCTCAAGGTCACGATTGATCCGCCATTGGGCATCATCGGCCGGGCGCGCTTGGCAACCGCGACCAGCGAATAGGCCGAGATGTTCATCGTCATCAGGAAGTTTTCGAGGCTGGTGTCGACATACAGTCCGCGCAGCTCGTTCTTGTCCGAAAATCCGATCGCGTGGACGACGAAGTCGATCGTCGGCCAGCGTGTCGCCAGCGTGGCGAAAGCGCTGTCGAGCGCGTCCATGTCCGACACGTCGCATTCGAAGGTGAAATCGCTGCCCAGTTCAGCCGCGAGCGGGATGACCCGCTTGCCCAGCGCTTCGCCCTGATAGGAAAAGGCCAGCTCTGCGCCCTGCGCGGCAAGCTGCTGCGCAATGCCCCAGGCCAGCGACTTGTTGTTGGCCAGGCCCATGATCAGGCCGCGTTTGCCCTGCATCAAACCGTTCATGGAGATATCCTTATTCAATAGCTGTTGCTTGCGACACACCGCCGCGCGCGCGCGCGATGGCCGCGTTGAGTTCGGCCCCGATTACCATAGCAAGGCCGATGAGAAAGAAGAAAATGAGGCTGACCATCACGCCTGCAAGGCTGCCATAAGTGAGGTCGTAGTCGGCAAAATTGCTGAGGAAAAACGGCAGCACCGAAAGGCTCACCATCCACCAGATGCTGATGAACAGCGGGCCCGGCCAGATCGGGTGGCCTGCGCGGCGATAGACCGTCGGGGTGAGCATTCCGAACACCAGATACAGCATGCCGAGCAGCACCAGAAAGGTGAACAGCTGGCTGAAGGCGACCAGCGACAGCGCGTCTTCGGGAAAGCGGAAGCTGGCGGCGATCACTTCTGCCGCCCCCACCAGCACCACCTGCATGCTGAGCGCCAGCATGGTGGCGATCACCGCGATGATGATCAGTGCCATCGACCCCAGCCGGTAGCGCCAGAACGGCTTGTCCGAGGTGGCGCCATAAGCCCGGCGGATCAGCGAGCGGATCGTTTCGATCAGGCTGCCGGTGGTCCACAGCCCGACGATCACCGCTAGCCACAGCAGCGGGCCGGTGCGCGCGCTCATCGCCGATTCCATCGGTGCTGCGATCACCGACGCGGTGCTGGGCGGAACCGCGGCGAGAAAGGCGTTGACCGCCTGCTGGCCGTATTCGCTGCGCCCGAACACTCCGCCCATCGCGGCGGCGACGATGAAAAACGGAAAGATGGTAAGCAGCGCCAGATACGCGAAATTGCCGGCAACCACCCCGCCATGGACAGCAACGTTGCCCACGACCTCGCGGACGATCTTCAGCGACTTGGCATAGGCGCGCCGGAAGTGGTGCGGGTTCAACAGATCGGTAAGCGGCATTGCTGGCTGACGGTTCAGGCTATCAGGCCTGAACGCGGGTCGTAATCGGCCTGCCAGCCCTCGACGAACTGCGCCAGCGCGGCATCGCCGCCCTCGGGCAGGCGGATCTGGAGCTCGATGATCTGGTCGCCGCGCACTCCGGTCTTGCCGTGAAAGCCCTTGCCCTTGAGGCGCATCTGCTGGCCCGACTGGCTGCCGGGCTTGATCTTCATCATCACTGCGCCATCGACAGTGGGCACGCGCACCTCGCCGCCGGCCACCGCTTCCTTGAGCGTGATCGGCAGATCGAGCCGGACATTGTCGCCATCGCGGCGGAAGAAGCGGTGGCTACGCACCTCGATGGTGACGATGCCGTCGCCCGCGCCACCGGGGCCGGGCTGGCCCTTGCCCGACAGGCGCATGTTGGTTCCGGTCTCGACGCCATTGGGGAGCTTGAGATCGATGGTCTTGCCATCGGCCAGCGTGATCCGCTGCGGCTTCAGCGCGGCGGCATCGGTGAAATCGACCGCCAGCTTGTAGGCGACATTGGCGCCCTTGGGCGCGCTGCTGCGGCCCGCGCCGCGATAGGTGCTGCCGCCCCCCAGACCGCCGAACAGCCCGTCGAAGATATCGGCAAAGTCGACGCCGTCATTGCCGAAGCCCGAAAAACCCGCATTCTCGTTCGCGCGGCCCTGCTGGCGAAATCCGCCGCGGCCGCCGCCAAATCCGAACGGCGCCGCCGGATTGCCGTCGATATCGATCTCGCCCCGATCGAACCGCGCGCGCTTGTCCTTGTCGGAAAGCAGGTCATAGGCGCGCGTCACTTCGGAAAAGCGCGCTGCGGCTGCTGCATTGTCCTTGTTGTAATCTGGGTGCAGTTCCTTGGCGAGCTTGCGGTACGCGCTCTTGATGTCCTTTTCGCTCGCGCCCTTGGACACGCCGAGAATTGCATAGGGATCAGCCATGAATGTGGTCGCCATCGTTGGTGAGAATGTCCATTGTTGCCGATTTACAACAATATCTGGGGTTGGGGCAGGGCTATTTTCAAGCCGGTATCAGATGAGCCGAGCGGCCGCGCAAAAAAATTGCCCGCAGCGCGATATACAGCGCCAGTCCGAATGGCCCAGCGGCAAAGGTGAAGAACAGGATCGGCGCCTGGATCAGCCGGCCTTTGAGCGTATCGAGCCCATGGGCGTCGGCGTTGCGCGCGATCCACAGCCCGACGAACAGGTCGAAAACGAGATAATGCACCCAGCCGATCGTCACTCCCGGGTCGCTCGAGAAGATGCTGCGCACGCCTTCGATCGACGCAAAGTTCGCGCCGCCGCCGGTCGGAACCGCCCCGGTCAGAACAAGCGTCAGCCCGGTGACATAGCCCAGCGCCAGCACCAGCAGCGGACCGAAGAAGACCGCGCGCATCACGATCTCTCGCCGGGGCCCCAGGATGAGCACCACCCAGGCGATCATCGCCAGCAGGTTGGCGACCCCGAAAATCTGCTCCCACATCGGATGCAAAGCCCTTTTGCAAAATCCTGTTCATCGCCAGCGCGTTGCGCGCTAAGACGCACCGACACCACTGCACTGTCTTATCTGATTAAGGCAGTCAATGAAACCGGCACCTTCAGGATGCAAGATTATGGCTGACAATCCCTTTGCACTGTTCGACGAATGGTATGGGCGCGCCCGCGAGACCGAGATCAACGACAGCAACGCCATGGCGCTCGCAACTGCCGATGCAGCCGGGTACCCCTCGGTGCGGATGGTGCTGCTCAAGGGGCACGGTCCCGACGGGTTCGTGTTCTACACCAATTACGAGGGCCGCAAGGGGGGCGAACTGCTCGCCAATCCGCAGGCCGCGCTGCTGTTTCACTGGAAATCGTTGCGCCGCCAGATCCGCATCGAAGGCCCGGTGGAGCCGGTCGACGATGCGACGGCCGATGCCTATTTCGCCAGCCGCTCGCGCGATTCGCAGCTGGGTGCCTGGGCATCCGACCAGTCGCGGCCACTGCCAGAGCGCGCCATCTTCGAGCAGCGCTTTGCCGAAGTGGAAGCGCGGTTCGCCGAAAGCCAGGTGCCGCGCCCGCCGCACTGGTCAGGATTTCGTGTCGTGCCGCAGCGCATCGAGTTCTGGGAGGATCGCGACCACCGGCTGCACCACCGCCGGGTGTTCACCCGCACTTCCACCGGCTGGGATGAAGGACTGCTGTACCCATGACCCAATCGCCCGCAACGCTGCCCTACTGCCATATCGATGCCTTTGCCGACCAGCCCTTCACCGGCAACCAGGCAGCGGTGATGCCTCTTGATGCCTGGCTCGACGATGCGGTGCTGCAGGCGATCGGTGAGGAGAACAACTTCGCCGAGACCGCGTTCATCGTGCCCAGCGACAGCGAGGATGCCGATTACGAGCTGCGCTGGTTCACGCCTGCGGTCGAGATCGCGATGTGCGGCCATGCGACGCTGGCATCGGGGCATTATGCCTTCGAGAACGGCTTTGCCGGTGACACGGTGCGGTTCGCCACGCGCAAAGCGGGCGTGCTGGTGGTGACACGCGACGGCGATCGGCTGGCGCTGTCGCTGCCTGCCTATGCGCCATCGCCGGCGCCGCTGCCCGACTGGACGTCGGCGCTTGGCGCGCTTCCGGCGGAATATCATGTCTATCCCGGCGATTATCACGTGCTGCTGTTCGACCATGCCGATGACGTGGTGGCGCTTGCGCCGGACATGAAGGCGCTGGCTGCGCTGGGCGATCACCAGTTCATCTGCACTGCGCCGGGCAAGGACACCGATGTGCTCAGCCGGGTGTTCGTGCCGGGGGCAGGGGTGGATGAGGACAGCGTCACGGGATCGGCGCACGCGGTGCTCACCCCGTTCTGGGCGGCACGGCTGGGGCGCAGCAGCTTCACCGCATTCCAGGCCAGCAAGCGCGGCGGCCTGCTGCACTGCACGCTCGACAGCGACCGCGCGGTGCTCGGCGGCCATTGCGTCACCGTGGTGACGGGGACGTTTCGGCTGCGCTGATCTCAAGTTTCTCCCCTCCCGCAGGCGGGAGGGGAGAGCGCTTATGTTCAGCCCATATTAAAGCCTATTTCGCCGCCACCTTCGCATCCCAGGTTGCCCAGTCGATTGACCGCCCCGGATAAGCAACCTTCGCGAACGGCCACTCCTTCGCCACCCACTCGGTCGCCCAGGCGTAAAGCTCCGCATCGAAGCCTGCATCGAACTCGGCCTTAGTGACCCACATCGTCACCACCGCGTCATATCCCGGAACATCGCTGGGATAGACATAGACGCAGCCGCGCTCGCGCTTGCCGTCGGGGGTCAGCACCGCATAGGCGAAGGACTCGCGCTTGGCGAACCGCGCCTGCTCGGTCTGCATGTCCTTCATCGCATCGGCGGCGGACACGTTGGCGTGCGGCCAGCTGGTGGAGCGGGTGAAGGTCGTCTGCAGGTGCTCGATCGAGGACATGTAGGCTGCGAAATCGATATCGACCAGTTCGGGGCCCAGCGGGACGACCTTGAACCCGGGCGCTTCGACCAGCGTCGGCACCTGGAAATCCGCCGCGACGAAAGGTGCATGCGATCCCGCCGGCACCGCTGCGTCCTGCGATGCCGTTTCCGCCAGCGCCGGATGGGCCGGCACCATCGTCACCATCACCATCGCTGCGATGGCAGCGCTCCGTTTGCTCCAGCCCATGCCGTGTCCCCCAGTTCCCAGTCCGGGGCGCAGTGTGCCAGACCGCGGCCGATCCGCCTATCCCCTGGGGAAGAGCGCCGCGATTTTGCCGAGCTGCGCCTTGACCGGGTCCAGTTCGTTGTCCTGCGTCTTGCCCAGCCGCACGATCGTCAGCCGCTGGCTGGGGCTGACGATGACGAACTGGCCCAGATGGCCCTGCGCCGCGAAGACGTCGCCGGGCAGCAGATCGGGATAGAGAATCTTGCGCTGCCCGGCGGCGTTCGGCTTGTTGAGCCAGATATGTCCGCCATAGGTAGGATTGTTGGGCGAGCTGGTGAGCATGAAATCGACCCAGCCGCGCGTCAGGAACTGGTTGCCCGCGATCGAGCCCTTGTTGCGCAGGAACTCGCCGAACTTCGCCCAGTCGCGCGCGTTGCCCTGGATGATCGATCCGCCGATCATCGTGCCCGAGGAATCGAACTCCGGGACCATCGAAGTGATGCCCAGAGGTTCGAACAGACGCCCGCGCATATAATCGAGCATGGCACGGCGGCGGACCTCGGGGTCCTTGCTGTCGGTCAGCTGCCGGGTGATGATGTCGCTGAGGATCACGGTGGTGTTGGTCGAATATTCGAACTTCGATCCGGGCTCGGCCTCCAGCGGTTGGCTGGCGGCGTAGCGCACCATGTCGTCGCGCCCGTCGAGGAACAGCATCCGCACCTCGTCCGATTCATAGGGTGGATCACCTGCCTCGGTATGCTGCAGCCCCGATGCCATGTGCAGCAGGTGCCGCAGCGTGATCGCGCCGCGTGGATCGCCAGGGCGCTGCCAGTCGGGCACCGGGGCGGGGGCATCGAGCGCCAGCCTGCCATCGGCGACCATCAGCCCGACCAGCACCGCGGTCACGCTCTTGGCCATCGACCAGCTGATGAAACGGGTGTCGCGGTCATAGCCCGGCGCATAACGCTCGGCGACGATCTCGCCGCCGCGCACGATCAGCAGCGCGCGGGTCTCTTCCATCTCGTCTTCGGCAAACAGCCGGTCGATCTCGGCATTCAGCGCTTCCGTCGACACGCCCGGTACCGCCGCGATCATCGTCTCGCCGCCGTCGGCGGCCTTGCTCTCGATGCCGTAAAGGCTGAAAGCGGTTGCGCCCAGAAGGCCGGTTGCGGCAAGGGCAAGGAGGATGCGGTGCTTCATGCGTGCTTCCATCAATCAGGCGGGGATCAATGGCAACTCGAAATATCAGCGCAATGCAGGGCGGCAGCGGGCGCGGCAGGGTCAAATGGGTGCTGCTGGCGCTGGCGCTGCTGCTGGTCGCGGCCATCATCTACGCTCTGCCCGCAATGCGCGCCTACAGCCAGACCGGCGCTGCCTATTCTGCGCGCGTGGTGTGCTCGTGCCGCTATATCGGGGGGCGCGGCCTCGACGATTGCGAGAAGGATTTCGAGCCGGGGATGGAGATCGTCAGCCTCAGCGAAGCCGGCAATGCCAAGCGAATCGATGCCACGGTTCCGCTGATGGCCAGCGAAAGCGCGGAATACCGCCAGGGCTGGGGCTGCGTGCTGATGACCGACAAGCAGCGCGAGGCAGTGCGCTGATCCGCAAAGGATCAGAAGCTCACTGTCATCTGGCCATAGGCATAGCGCGTATCGCCGAACCGCGGCGCATTGGGTGCAGTCTCCAGCAGCGCGCCACTGGTGAGCACCGCCGTGCCAGCCTCAAGCCGCAGTCTGTTCTCGACCAGCCAATGGCCAAGCCTGACCTCGATCATATGCCCTGCAAAGCGACCGGATGTGCCGGTCGGGTCGGCAGGGCCGGTGTTGCTGAACCGGTCGCGGCGGCTGTGCACCCAGATGGGTCGCCACAGCGCCATCACGTCCCAGCGCGGGGCGGGCGCGGTTTCCAGCCGCAGCCCCGGCGCGAGGATGTTGGTCCGCGCCAGCGCGCCGAAAATCCCGCTGGGTCCGAATTCCCAGCGGCGCGCGCCGAACAGCGTGTCGAACCGCGTGAAGCTCGCGCTGCGCGGATCATCCCCGCTGGCGATATCGAACAGCGCCGAAATCCGCGGATGCCCCGGCAGGTCGGGACTGAAGCCAAGCTCTGCATGCGCAAAGAACGCGCGGACATCCTGGCGGGGCGCTCCCGGCGCGATCGACTGGCGGATGCTGCCGGTCTGCACCGCGCCCTCCATGTCGATATCCCAGCTCCCCGCCTGCGGCGCGCGATGCAGCCGCGCACCTGCGGTGAGCAACTGGCGGTTGCGGTTGGGGCCGTTGTCGCCGTCGCGCTCGTTCAGGCGGAAGATGTTGGCCTGCAGCGTGATGCCGCCGAACAGGTCGGGGCGGGTGTAATGCGCCCCCCAGAAGGCAAGGTCGAAGCTCTCGCGGTCCCAGCGCACCCGGTTGTCGATCAGCGCCGCCCGGTCGGAGGGCAGCCGAGTGTGCGGCAGCGTATAGAAGGCGGTCAGCGTGTCGCCGCTGCGCCCGTGCCAGTCCAGCCGCAGCCCGGTGAAGCTGTTGGTGGTGTTGCGGAACGCGTTGCGCGCCGCCAGCCTGCGCGAACCCAGATTGAGATGCAGCCGCCCCGCGGTGATCTCGACCGGGCCGTCGCGATAGGCGATCGAGGCGCGGCTGAGCTCCATCGCGTCGACCTCGCTGGTGCTGACGGCGCCGGGTGCATCGATCCAATAGCCCCGCGCATCGATCAACTCGGCGGACAGGTGCCAGTGCCCGCTGCGATAATCTAGGGCGATCGCGGTCTGGGTTGTGAGGGCATCGTCGCGCGGGGGCAAAGCGGGGCGGTACTGGCCCTCGAGCATTTCATAGCGGACGCGCACGGTGCCCGAGATGGTCAGGCCGTCCTCTGCGGGCGCCTGCGCACACACCGGGGAGGCCAGCCCAGCTACCGCTGTCATCATCAAGGCTGGCAATATGCGCACACTCGTCCCCTGATGACCGGGATAGCCCAACTGGCGTGGATTGTTGAGAGCGAACCGCTTCAGGCGGCGAGTGCGGGCTCGACCGGCTCGGTGCTGGCGATCCAGCCGCCGCCGAGCACGCGGGTGCCGGCATAGAGCACCGCTGCCTGTCCCGGCGCAACGCCGTATTCGGGTCGCAGGAACACCAGCCGCCGGTCGGCACCGGTGCCCTCGATGCGCGCGGACGCGGGCTTGGCCAGCGAGCGTACCTTGACCTCCATCGGCCCTTCATAGGCGCCGCCGATCCAGTTCATGTCGACGATCTGCGCAGCCCGGGTCGCCAGCGCTTCGCGCGGGCCGACGACGACGCGCCGCGTCGCGGCATCGAGCTTCACGACATACAACGGCTCAGGCTGGCCGCCGATCTCGAGCCCTTTGCGCTGGCCGATGGTGAAATGGATCAGCCCCTTGTGCTCGCCCAGCACGCGGCCGTCGATGTGCACGATCGTCCCGCCGGTGTCGGCATCGGGGCGGACCTTGCGCACCACCGAGGCATAATCGCCATCGGGGACGAAACAGATGTCCTGGCTGTCGGGCTTGGCCGCATTGATCAGCCCCATCTGCTGCGCCAGCGCGCGCACCTGGGGCTTGGGCAGATCGCCTAGCGGGAAGCGCAGGAAATCCATCTGCGCATCGGTGGTCGCGAACAGGAAATAGCTCTGGTCGCGCGCCGGATCGAGCGCGCGGTGCAGTTCGGAGCGGCCATCGCTACCCGTCATGCGACGGACGTAGTGGCCGGTGGCGAGGCAATCGGCCCCCAGATCGCGCGCCATCTGCAGCAGGTCGGTGAACTTCACCCCCATGTTGCACTGGATGCAGGGGATCGGGGTGCGTCCCGCCATATACTCGTCCGCAAACCGCTCGACCACGGATTCGCGGAAGCGGCTTTCATGGTCGAACACGTAATGCGATATGCCGAGGCCATCGGCGACCGCGCGCGCATCGCGGATATCCTGCCCGGCACAGCACGATCCTGCGCGCTTGACCGCTGCGCCATGATCATAAAGCTGCAGTGTGATGCCGATCGTTTCCGCGCCGGTTGCCGCGGCCAGCCCTGCGACCACCGACGAATCGACTCCGCCCGACATGGCCACGACGATTCGCCGGGCCTTCATATCGCCGTTCAGCTGGAAATCGGGGGTGGGAAGAGCGTTCATGGGGCATCATGTAGCGGTCGCGGCAGCTTTCTGCCACCCCGCACCGGCAAAATTTTGCCGGTTCCTTTCGGCTTCGAAATGGCGGAAATCCGGGGCTCTCCCCCCGCTGGTCATGCCGAATTAACCAAGGCTAATCAGCGATGAAGGCAGCTTTTACCTGCTCTTACGGATTGGTTGGTAGACGGCTCAACATGGAAATGAACTTCCCCCACGACACGCCCATTCCGGTCAGCAGCGCTGCGATCAGCCTGCGTCGGCTGGATATGGACATCCTGCGCGTGCTGGCCTTTGCGCCGGTGATGGCGCGCAGGCATGGCCGACTGGCGGAGCCTGCTGCACGTCCCCGCAAGGATGCGCTGATGGCGCTGTTTGCCGGTACCGGCAGTGCCGACCATGTTGCCAGGGGAAGCTTCAATCCGCACTTTGCCGTGGCGCTCGACCGGTTCGGCGTGGCGCAGCAGCAAGGTGAAACTGACGTTTACCATTCTGCTTCAGTCAATCGCAAAGCCGCTCGGTTACTCCGTTCCCACGCACCCCTTTTTACAAATCAGGCCTTTTGAGGACATGATGATCGAGAATCAGAAAATCAAACCAGCACAGGTCATCGGTCCGCTCGGCGAGCCGCTGACGCTGGACAATCTGCCGGCCCCCGGCACGAAGCGCTGGGTGGTTCGTCGCAAGGCCGAGGTCGTGGCTGCCGTTAATGGCGGGCTGCTGACCATCGACGAGGTGTGCGAGCGTTACGATCTGACGCTGGAAGAATTCGCCTCGTGGCAGCGGGCTGTCGACCGGTCGGGCATGCCCGGCCTCAGGGTGACCCGTATCCAGCATTACCGCGATCTGTACGAGCGCCAGCAGCGCTACTGACACCGGCCGGGTAACCGCAAACGAGAAAGGGGTGCGATCCATGCCGGATCGCACCCCTTTCTTGTTTGCGGTTCCTGCCCCGTCGGGGGCAGGAAATCCGACGCCTTAGCTATCGGCTGCGGCTGCTTCGACATCGCCCGATTCCGCCGCCTTGCGACGCGGAGCTGCGCGGCGCTTGGGCTTGGCGGCTTCGGACTCGGCAGAGGCTGTCTCGGGCGCGGCACCGATGGCGGGCGGCAGGATCATCGGATCCAGGCCGTTGCCTTCTGATGCTTCGACAGCGCGGGGCGGACGACCGCGGCCGCGACGCGGCGGTGCCTGGTCGCCATCGCTCGATGCTGCGGGCGAGGGCGCCTGCGAAGCATCGTCGCGCGGCTGCGGGCGCAGCGTCCGTTCGTTGCGCTGGCGCGACGGACGCTCGCCGCCGGTATCGTCGTTGCGGTTGGCATCGCGATTGGTGTCGCGCTGGTCGGGACGGTCCTCGCGCGGACGCCGTTCCCGCCGTGCGTCGTTTTGACGGCCTTCGTTTTGACGCCCTTCGTTCTGGCGGTTGTCGTTTTGACGGCCCTCACTCTGGCGGCCTTCGTTCTGACGCCCCTCGTTCTGACGGTTCACCGGACGGATGTTGCCACGGTTGTCGTCGTCGCCTTCGTCCTGATCGTCATCCTGATTGCCGCGCGACTGTTCGTCGGCGTGATCGAGCGAAGAGGTGTAGCCGCGCTGGCTGTTGCCCTGGCCGGGATAGCCACCGTTGTCGTCATCGTCATCGGCGTAATCGCCGCCGGCATCGCGGCCCTGGTCCTCGCGCGGACGACGATATTCGTCCTGCCGGGCGCGGTTGTCGGCGAGCACGCGGAAATAGTGATCGGCAAACTGCAGATAATATTCGGTGGCCACGCGGTCACCGTTCATCTGCGCATCGTGCGCCATCTTCTTGTATTTTTCGAGCATCTGGGTGGCATTGCCACGCGCCCGGCTGTCGATCCGGTTGCCCTGGTCCATGCCACCGCTCCGGCCAGTGGGCTGCGGACGGTTATTGCCACGGCCGCGACGACGGCTCGTTCCACGATTGTTGTTCAATTTAGACGCTTCCTTATCAGTCGCAAATTGCCTGCGTGTCCTCTGCGCGCCCGTGCAGCCCGACACCCTGTGGTGCGCGGCGCGTCCCAAGCCTTTCATCCGCTTTGAGTGGCCTTGATAGCTGCCCTAATAAGATGACTGGGGTCAGCAAGCGTGACGGGCCATCTGCCAACGTCACCTGCCTTGCTGTACGGGTGGTAGCGGGTAGCCAATGCCTTGCCAAGCGAAATATCAATCCGGCCTTCCGGGACGCAATATCAGTGCGCGGTCGTGTCCGGCGAGGTCCTGTCGGCAATCCACGGCAAAGCCGCTTGCGGTTGCCAGCGCAGCAACATCCTCCCGCTGGCCCGCGCCGATCTCGAGGATCGCGATGCCTTGCGGCGCAAGCAGTGCGGGGAGCGCAGGGATGAGGATGCGATAATCATCCAGACCGTCTTCGCCTGCAAACAGCGCGCAGTGCGGCTCGTGTTCCATCACCTGCGGCGCGAGCATGGCCGTGGTCTCCACATAAGGCGGGTTGCAAACGATCAGGTCGAACGGGGCAGGCAGCGCGTCCCACCAGCCGGGCTGGCGCCAGTCGCCGGGTAGCATCCGGGCGCGATCGCCAGAGCCGAGCGTGCTGGCATTCGACTGCGCGATGGCCAGCGCGTCGGCGCTGGCATCGACGCCGACGCCCTGCGCGTCTGGCCACTGCGCGAGCGCCGCGAGCAACAGCGCGCCCGATCCGGTACCAAGGTCAAGGATTCGCGCTGGTGGCCGCTCGGTCAGGGCACTGATCGCCGCCTCGATCAGCGTCTCGCTGTCGGCGCGCGGGATCAGCACCGCCGGCGTTACCTTGAGCGTCAGCGTCCAGAAGTCCTGCCTTCCGGTGATATACGCCACGGGCTCATGCGCCGAGCGGCGGGCGATCAACGCGGCGAATGCAGCTGGAACGTCATCGCGCATTCGCTTCAGCAGCAATGTGCTGCGTGAGATGCCGAAGGTGTGCGCCATCAGCAGTTCGGCATCGAGCCGCGGGGTGTCGGAGACGCGAGCCAGCGTCTGCGTTGCCTCGCGCAGTGCCTCTGCGATGGTCATCACCAACCCCGCTCAGCCTGAGCCTGTCGAAGGCCGCGCACCCACGCCGGCCGTATAGCGGTGCCTTCGACAAGCTCAGGCTGAGCGGAGGTTTGACAGGGCGTACGGCATTGACCGGTCCTCAGCTGAATCAGTGATGTCTGCCTGTAGCGCAAAGGCCCACCGGCAGCGCAGCGATGACCCATCACCCCGCCATCTCCATGTTGGCAAGCCGGCTCGCCTGGTCCTGCGCGGTAAGCGCGTCGATCAGTTCGCTCAGCCCCGCACCCGCCAGGATCTCGTCGAGCCTGTGCAATGTCAGGTTGATGCGGTGGTCGGTCACCCGGCCTTGCGGGAAATTGTAGGTGCGGATGCGTTCGGACCGGTCGCCCGATCCGACCATCGACTTGCGCGCATCGGCCTCGGTCGCGGCGGCCTTGCTGCGCTCGAGCTCATAGAGCCGTGCGCCCAGGACCTTGAGCGCCTTGGCCTTGTTCTTGTGCTGCGACTTTTCGTCCTGCTGCGTCACGACAAGACCAGAGGGCAGGTGGGTGATGCGCACCGCGCTGTCTGTGGTGTTGACGTGCTGCCCGCCCGATCCCGACGCGCGATAGACATCGATGCGCAGGTCGTTGTCGTTGATCTGGATATCGACCGCTTCGGGCTCGGGGAGCACCGCGACGGTGGCCGCTGACGTATGGATCCGCCCCCCGCTTTCGGTCACCGGCACGCGCTGCACTCGGTGGACGCCGCTTTCGTATTTCAGCTTGGCGAACACGCCCGCGCCGTTGACCGAGGCGATGACCTCCTTGAAGCCGCCGACATCCGAAGCGCTGGCCGACATGATCTCGATCCGCCAGCCCTGCTCTTCGGCAAAGCGCGAATACATCCGCAACAGGTCGCCCGCGAACAGCGCGGCCTCATCGCCGCCCGTGCCTGCGCGGATTTCGAGCATCGCCGGGCGCATGTCGGCGCTATCGCGCGGCAGCAGCTGGATGGCCAGTTGCTGTTCGGCTGCGGGCAGGCGTTCGCGCAGGTCCTGCGCTTCCTCGGCGGCCATCTCGATGATCTCGGGCTCGGACTCGGGCGCGGCGATCAGGCCCTGGAGCACTTCCAGCTCGGCGCGCAGCCGACGCACCTCGCCCGCCGCGCGCGCGACCGGCTCGAGCTCGGCATAGTCCTTCGAGGTGCGCACGAACTCCTCGCCATCGAGCGCCCCCGACGCCATCCGCGCCTGCAGCTCCTGATACCGCGCCTCGATCTGCGCGATGCGTTCGGGCGAGATGCGGGTCATGGCAGACGCTCGCAATCTTCGTCATCCTGAACTTGTTTCAGGACCCATCGTGCCCCATCCATCCAACACGCGGGGGGAGAAACGGGCCCTGAAACACGTTCAGGGGGGCGACGAAAGGTGGGGGAAGGCGAGGCAGGGGGCATCAGTTGCTGGCGCTACTCTGCAGCAGCGCGGCAACCCTTGCGTGCAGTTCGCTGTCCGGCGCAGCCTTGATGTTCGCTTTGGCTGCCGCGCCATCGTGCTGGAAGGAAATCAGCAGGCTGGCGTTGATCTTTGCCGCCTTGTCATAGCGCTTGCGCGGCGAGCCGGTGGCGATCATGTCGCTCGAAATGCCGTGGTTGCGCAAGGTGGCCTGCGCCGACGTGGCATCGGCGAGCGCGCGGTCGTCCTCCAGCGCGATGATGACATCGAGCCCGCCGCCAAGCACGGCATCGTCACACAGCATCGCCAGCCGCTCGATGCCCGCAGCCCATCCAACCGCAGGCGTGTGAGGCCCGCCGAGGTTCTCGATCAGCCCGTCATAGCGCCCGCCGCCGAGCACCGTACCCTGCGCGCCCAGCCGGTCGGTGACGAACTCGAACGCGGTGTGGCGATAGTAATCGAGCCCGCGCACAAGTCGCGCATTGCGCGTCCAGGCGACACCCGCGGCGTCGAGGCCGTTCGTCACGCTTTCGAAGAAAGCACCCGCCTCGTCGGTGAGATAGGCGTCGATATCGGGCGCGCTGTCGGCGATGGGGCGGTCCTGCGCTTCCTTGCTGTCGAGGATGCGCAAGGGGTTGCGCTCGAGACGATCCTGCGAATCCTTCGAGAGATCGCCGCTATGTGCGCGGAAATGCTCGATCAGCGCGGCACGCCAGGCATCGCGGCTGGCGGCATCGCCCAAAGTGTTGAGCTGCAGCGTCACACCTTCGGTGATGCCAAGCTCGCGCAGGATCTGGTCGGCCATCACCAGCAGTTCGACGTCTGCTTGTGGTTCGGCCGCACCGATGATCTCGGCGTCGATCTGGTGGAACTGGCGATAGCGGCCCTTTTGCGGGCGCTCATAGCGGAATAGCGGACCGTGCGTCGCAAGCTTGAGCGGCGCATATTGCTGCCAGCCGTTGGTGAGGTACGCGCGCGCGAGGCCCGCGGTGAATTCAGGCCGAAGGGTCAGCGAATCGCCGCCCTTGTCGTCGAACGAGTACATTTCCTTGCTGACGACATCGGTGGTTTCGCCGAGCGATCGGGCGAACACTGCGGTCGCCTCGAACACCGGCATCTCGACCCGGCGGAAGTTGTAGAGACGGCGCACGCGATCGAACGTATCGACGACATGGCCGAACCGCTCCTGGTCCTGCCCGAAGATGTCCTGCGTCCCGCGGATCGCGCCTGGTGTTGTAATTTTGCCCATATTTCGCCGCCATTAGCGACTTTTTGGTCGGACGCCAAACAGGCGGGTGCATTTTTTTGGGACAGGGGGTTATGGTGGCGGCCATAACCGAAAATCCTCCCCTGCAAGGGGAGGGGGACCGCGCAGCGGTGGAGGGGTGCCCCCCCCTCGCAGCCGTGGA
>NZ_LJHP01000051.1:0-1372 GCF_001295965.1 Blastomonas sp. AAP25 | reverse complement strand
TGACGTGATGGCGTGGACGACTCCTGCACGAGCGTAGCTGTGCAATGATGGGCCGTTGTAGGTCCACGTCTAGGAGTCGGCAAATGAAGCAGGAGATTGTTACCGTCGGTTTGGATCTGGCGAAGAGTGTTTTTCAAGTTCACGCGATCGGGAGCGATGGCGCCGTCCTCATCCGGCGCAAGCTTCGGCGCGCAGAGGTAATCGGCTTCTTCACCGATCTGCCAAGCTGCCTTGTTGGTATGGAAGCATGTGCATCGGCCCATCATTGGGCTCGCGAGCTGATCGCACTGGGCCACGAGGTCCGGCTGATGCCGCCCGCCTATGTAAAGCCCTATGTAAAGCGTGGGAAGACTGATGCAGCAGATGCCGAGGCGATCTGCGAGGCGGTGACGCGACCGACGATGCGGTTTGTTGCGGTGAAGACCGTCGAACAGCAGGCGGTATTGATGCTCCACAAGAGCCGCGACCTGATGGTGCGGCAGCGGACCATGCTCATCAATGCCTTGCGGGGCCACCTCGCTGAGTACGGTATCGTGACGGGTATTGATGCGGGTGGCGTAACCGCGATGCTGAAGGCGCTGCATGAGCGACAAGAAGAGCTGCCTGCCCATGCTCGTTCTGCGTTGCACGGGCTCGCTGCTCAGCTGAGAGCGCTCACCAGCGAGATCGATAGACTGGAAGCGCAAATCCTCGCGTGGCATCGCGCCGACGAGACGAGCAGGCGGCTCGCCACGATCCCGGGCATCGGCCCGATCACCGCGTCAGCTATATCGGCCGCAGTGCCAGATGCGTCTCTGTTCCGATCCGGACGCCAGTTCGCAGCATGGCTAGGGCTCACGCCCCGAGCGAATAGCTCTGGCGGCAAGGAACGGCTGGGCGGAATCACCAAGCAGGGCGACGGCTACTTACGACGGCTGCTTGTGGTCGGCGCGACAGCGGTGATGCGTATGACGCGCAAAAACGCTGATCGGCAGCCTTGGATGGCGCAGCTCCTGGAGCGCAAGCCTGCGAAGATCGCGACAGTCGCGCTCGCCAACAAAACAGCGCGCATCGCTTGGGCGGTCATGTCGCGCAAAGAAGTCTACGCGGCTGAAACCGCGTGACCGTCATCCGCGCTGCCGTGTTACGCACGGGAGCAGGATGGCGCAGGAGTCGCTGAGTAGTGATGACAAACCGGTCAGACCGGGGGTCGGCAAAACCCAGGGGGTCACAGCGCTTCGAGCGCGATGACGTGATTAGGGAGCCAACCTGCGGACTTCATCAGGGCCAGCAGCCATGCGGTGCTGCACGAACAGGCCGAACACATGGATGCACCCGACCGGTGCTCATCGCTAAACAAAAGCTCTTGCGCCACAGGGGTCGTCCACACATG
>NZ_LJHP01000050.1:0-1745 GCF_001295965.1 Blastomonas sp. AAP25 | reverse complement strand
CAGCCCGCCGCCTGCCGCACTCTCGGGCGAGGCGTTGAGGATCGAGGGGCTGTCGGACGTGCCCGATTGCCGACCGTCGCCCAGCGTCGGAAGGCTCATGATGCCCTGCTGGATCAGGCCGTCGGGCGGCTGCATGTTGACGACTTCGGCCGACCCCGGCCAGCCGAGCACGCCTGCGCCGCGGATCACCAGCACGCAATCGGAATCGATGGCGAGCGCGGGATCGTTGATGCGGTGGTGATAGTCGTCCGATCCGTCGAACACGATCGCGCGGCCCTCGAAGATGTTCTCCGCACCGGGGCGCGAGAGATAGCGGTTGCGGAAGTCCTCGCCGATGACGCTGGTCTTCATGATCGCAAAATCGAACAGGTTGCCGCGCAGCACCAGAAAGCCAGCGCGCTCCATCAGCGGCGTATCATAGGCGCGGATCACCTCGCGGTTGCGGCTTTGTCGGCCCGCAAGGTTGTCGGCCAGGCTCTGGCCGGTGATCGTCAGCGCATCGCCATCGATCACGCCCGCCGCCAGCAGTTCGCACAGGACAGCAGGCACGCCGCCTGCGCGGTGGAAATGCTCGCCGAGGAAGCGGCCTGCGGGCTGCATGTCGACCAGCAGCGGCAGCTCATAGGCCTGCATCCAGTCCTGCGCGGTAACCTCGATGCCGGCATGGCGCGCCATCGCGACGATATGCGGCTGCGCGTTGGACGAACCGCCGATCGCGGTGACCGCAGCGATGGCGTTGCGGAACGCGGCCTCGGTGAGAATCTGCGAGGGGCGCAGGTCTTCATAGGCGATCTCGACCGCACGCCTGCCGGTCTCGTACGCCATCTGCCCGCGCTCGCGATAGGGCGCGGGGATCGCTGCGCAGCCGGGCAGCGAAAGGCCCAGCACCTCGGCCACCGCGTTCATCGTCGAAGCGGTGCCCATGGTGTTGCAATGCCCGGCAGACGGCGCGCTGTCGGTGGCGCGCGCCAGGAACTCGGCCTCGTCGATCTCGCCTGCGGCCAGCTTGCGGCGGCTGCGCCAGATCACCGTGCCCGATCCGACCAGCTCGCCCTCGTGCCAGCCGTCGAGCATCGGTCCGCCCGACAGCACGATCGCGGGAATATCGACGGTAGAGGCGGCCATCACCTGCGCAGGCGTGGTCTTGTCGCAGCCCGTGGTCAGCACCACCGCATCGATGGGATAGCCGTTGAGGATCTCGACCAGCCCCAGATAGGCCAGGTTGCGGTCGAGCGCGGCGGTGGGGCGGCGGCAGTTCTCGAAGATCGGGTGCAGCGGGAACTCCATCGGAATGCCGCCGGCATCGCGGATGCCCTCGCGCACCCGCCGCGCCAGATCGAGATGGATGCGGTTGCACGGCGAGAGGTCGGAGCCAGACTGCGCGATGCCGATGATCGGCCTGCCGGACATCAGCTCGGCAGGGGTCAGGCCATAGTTCATGAACCGCTCGAGATAGAGCGCGGCCATGTCGCTCCTGCCCGGCGCAGCGAACCATTCGCGCGACCGGAACGGTCGTTTAGGCTGTCTGTCCATGCCTTCAAACTCTCCAGTGACGTGTCGGTTATCCCGGTCGCACCGCGCCGACATCGCTTCATGATTGCGCTACCATGCACCGCGCGAGGGGCGTTGCACAAGCCCTATAGCGTCACGCCGCGCTTCCAGATCGCGATCGTGCGCTGGCCCTGCTTCTCGGCAGCGGTCCGCGCGCCGCTGGCGATGGCAAGCAGCGTGGCGAGGAACTGGCG